>JALGUI010000288.1 GCA_029820915.1 Candidatus Zipacnadia bacterium
CGCCACGGGCCGGAGACGTGGCAATCGCCACGCCACTGACCCCGATTGTATCACGTCTCCCCTGCGCCAACAAGCAGGAGGGACGTCTATGTTCACCTCACGACGTGGATTCACACTTGGTGCGCAAGTAAGGATGTTCCTGCTATGCGTGGTGATGGGGGTCGCTATCACCTCAACCGTGCATGCGGAGCCCGTTCTCGGATGTCCTCTGGGCATCGGCAACGGAGAGCTGTGGGTACGAGGGGCCTACAAGATCATTGATCACTCCGAGCGCTACAACGCGCAGACAGGCTTCATGGAGGATCTGCCGGATGGCTGGCGCTCGGAGAAGAGGTCCGTGCCCCTGCGCATCGGATACGGGCTGACCGACCGCTGGCAGATAGCTGTCGCCACGACCTACAACGAGGTTGAGCGACACGTCCAGACGCCGCGGGGGTGGCTCGACACCGACGCCGGCGGCTGGGACGGCTGGTGGCTCGTTGCGTCCTACAAGAGCCATGAGAGTTACGAGCCGTGGCAGGGCTGGCAGGAGTCACACATCAATTGGGCGATAGGCTACAAGTTCGGCTGCACCGGCGAGGATGCCCGCAACGGAATCGGCAACACCGCCGACGCCCTGCGCATAGGTGTGCTCGCGCACGTGGACGGTGACGAAGACGACTCCTTCTGCCAGCACCTTACCTACACGACCTATGAGCGAGCAGCTACGGTCGAGGGGTGGCCGAAGAGCGGATGGGAGTTCGGAGACCGCGTCGGCTATAAGTGGTTCTGGGAGCACGTGCTCGCCCGCAACCTGGCGAGCACTTTCGGACCGATCGGGTGGTTCCAGACCGACCCGGACAGGTCCCCCGCGGGCCAGGCGGCGGCCTACCGGGCGCACATGCACAACCTGCAACTGGGCCTCGCCTGGCATCCCAGCGGCGTGGACGTCGAGCACCAGAAGCTCGTCTTCGCCGTCTCCTGGCCCTACAGCGCCAGGACCAGTTTCGCTCCCGACTATGCCTTGACCACCACCGCCATGTGGACGTGGTGAAGGAATTCGCGACGATCCCCACGACCTGTGCTGAGCTCGGGCGAACCCACGGCAGGCCCGGACGGACGATCCCCGTTCGGGCCTGCCTCCTCGTGCAGGTCCCGCCGGACACGTGGCGAAGATACGGGCAACACACACGCACAGGAGGGCTGACATGATGGAATACGTCGTCTTCGGCAACACCGGCCTCAAGGTCTCCAGGTTCTGCCTGGGCGCCATGAACTTCCCGCTCAAGTGCGACTTCGAGACGACCGTCGCGACCTTCCAGGACGCCTTCGACGCGGGCGTCAACTTCATCGACAACGCCGACGCCTATGGCCAGGGCGAGTCCGAGGAGGTGATGGGCCGCGCGCTCAAGCAGACCTCCGTCGCGCGTGAGAACCTCGTGATCGCCACCAAGTGCTGGGTGAAGATGTTCGATCGCGCCGGGGGCGGCGGCATGGAGGGCGGCGGCTGCTCCCGCCGGCACATCATCCAGGCCTGCGAGGACTCCCTGCGCCTGCTGCAGACCGACTACATCGACCTGTACCAGCTCCACCACCCCGACCCGATTACGCCGGTCGAGGAGACGCTGGAGGCGCTCGACACGCTCGTCAAGGATGGCAAGGTTCGCTACGTCGGCGTCGCCAACCACTACGCGTGGCAGATATGCGAGATGTTGGGCAAGGCCGCGCTGCACAACCGGCAGCCGATCGTCTCCGCGCAGATCCGCTACAACATCATGGACCGGGTGATCGAGACCGAGTCGGTGCCCTTCTGCCGCAAGTTCAACGTGGCGATCATGGGCTACGGGCCGCTCAACGGCGGCATCCTCACCGGCAAGTACAAGCGCGGCGAGGCCGCGCCCGAGGGCTCGCGCTTCGCCCACCCGCGCATGGCCGAGGGCTACCTCACCGACGACGCCTTCGACATGGTCGATGAGTTGCAGGTCATCGCCGAGCGCAACGGCATGCTCATCAACCAGCTCGCCATGAAGTGGGTGCTGAGCAAGCCGTACATCACCACGCCGATCATCGGCGGGTCCAGGCGCGAGCACTTCCAGCCCATGTACGAGGTCTTCGACCTGGACGTGGACCCGGCCGACCTCGAGCGCATCGACGAGATGTCCGAGAAGTACCGCTACCAGCCCTTCGCCAACCAGGCGGTCGTGGACGGCTACCCGAACGCGCCGGGGTACTGGTAGTCGCCTGTCGTTCCGTGGTGCGGAGGCCCCCCTCCGCACGCCGTTCGCGACGGAAGCGACGAACGACCGGGCGGGCAAGGAAGCCCGCCCCTCCTGAACGGCCCGGCAACGGCTGAACGGCGTCCAGGCGAGGCGCCTCGGCTCTGGACCATTGGCGCGAGGGCTGTCGTTCCGTGGTGCGGAGCCCCCCGTCCGCACGCCGTTGGCGACGGCAACGACAAACGACCGGGCGGGAACGTAGTGCTGAGTTGCAGAAGTCGGCGCATGTTCCTCAAGCTGGCTTGCCTCACCCCCCGGCCCCTCTCCGGACGCAGCAAGCTGCGGGCGGAGAGGGGGAGAACACATAAGGAAGCGTAAATGCGCTACCCGCTGAGTCCAGGAAGAAGCATTTTAATTCCCCCTCCGGAACGGAGGGGGTGCCGGTCCCGCCTCTGGGCGGGACCGGCGGGGGAGGCCCGCAGGACGATACGCGAGCTTCCGCAAGTAGCCGGTAGTCCCGCCCCTCCGAACGACAACGGCGAACGGCCGCGCGATGGCAAACGACCGCAAGCACTGTGGTGCGGACGCCCCCGTCCGCACGCCGTTCGCGCTGTTGCTCCGTGGTGCGGAGGCCCCCCTCCGCACGCCGTTCGCGACGGCAACGGCGCCCCTCCCTCCTGGGCTATGCATTACCCAGGTCTCGGGCGCGGTCGGTGCGTCTGCGCCGTACGCCGTTTCCGTACGGAGGGGCTGCCCGAGCATCCGATCCCGCCCAGGGGCGGGGTCGGCGCGAGGGTGAGGCGCGCCAGCGCCTCAGCTTCCATGCCGGCCCGGCCGTTGCTCCCGCCCACGGGCGGGACTGCGGTCATGCGCGGGCAGGGGTGGAACCTGACGCCTGCGCAACACAACCGCGCAGGCGTCACTCCTCGCGCTGGGCGCTCGGAGCGGCCCCTCCGTACCACAAGGCGGCGCATCGCCCGGCCGTCGCGTGGCCTCGCCGCAGCCGTCCCGACTTGTGGGTAATGCATAGCCCCCCCCCCGAGGCCGCTGCGCGGCTCCGGCCTGTACGGGGGGAGGAGTCCGCCGGCCGCACCGGAAAGGACGCCGCACTACGGTCGAGGGAGGCAGAGCCATGAGCGACACACTCCGCGTCGCGATCATCGGCACCGGCGGCATCGCCAGGACGCATGCCGGATACTACGCCGCGAGCGACCGCGCGGAGATCGTCGCCGCCTGCGACATCTGCGAGGAGCGCCTGACCGCATTCTGCGACGAGCACGAGATCGAGCACCGTTACGCCGACCACGAGGCGATGCTCGCCGAGGTGCGACCCGACATCGTCAGCGTGTGCACGTGGAACGGCACACACATGCCGCTGTCGATCGCGGCCATCGAGGCGGGCGCGCGGGCGGTCATCTCCGAGAAGCCCATGAGCGACGAGCTCGGCGGGCCGATGGACACCGTGGCGCTCGCCGCCGAGCGCGGCTGCCACTTCGTGGTGCACCACCAGACCCGCTTCTCGCCCGGCTACAACGCCGCGCGCGAGCTCGTCGCCAAGGGAGCCATCGGCGCGCCGGTGGGCATCCACATGCACTCGGGCGGCGGGCTCCTCAACATCGGCTCCCACCTGATCGACAACATCCGCTGGATCCTGGGCGGCCCGGACTGGACCGCCGTCGTCGGCTGGATCCAGCGCGACACCAACCGCTTTGAGCGCGGCTCCTACGCCGAGGAGAAGACCCACGCGCTCATCGAGTACGAGGGCGGCGCCGAGATGGTGCTGTCCATCGACATGGAGGACGGGGTCAAGCACAGGGAGTTCCAGCTCGTCGGCCCCGAGGGCGTCGTCAACTTCAACCGCGAGCACGCGGTGCTCATCGACGC
>JALGUI010000289.1 GCA_029820915.1 Candidatus Zipacnadia bacterium
GCTCGCGGCCGTGGCCGTGGTGGCCGGCGCCGGGCGCCCGCTGATCGATCTGCCCGCCGTGCCGCCGGAGCTCGGCAACGACGCCAAGCCCCTCTTCCGCGAACTCGGCGACCCCAGCATCGAGGCGAAGATCGTTCACACACAGTGGAACGCCTTCGCGCGCACGGACGTTGTAGCCTACGCGCGGCCCGACGGGACCTGGCACCCCGACGACGACCTGTTCGTCTACACCGACGGCGAGGTGCCGACGAACCTGATCCGCTTCGACGGGGACCTGGCGGCGCTGGCGAGTCGCTACGAGCGCTTCATCGGCTTCTTCCCGTTCCGGACGGTGCGCCCCGACCGCGTTCTGCTCATCGGCCCCGGCGCCGGCCTCGACGTGCTGCTGGCCCTGGCGGTGGGCGCGTCCGAGATCGAGGGCGCGGAGCTCAACCCGTCCATGGCGCCCATCGTGCGCCGCTACCGCGACTTCGCCGGCCCGCTGTACGACTACGAGAACGTGGACGTGCGTCTCGCCGAGGGGCGCAGCTACGTGCGTCGCTCGCCGCGCAGGTACGATCTCATCTACATGGCGCTAACCAAGACCGCGACGACCGCGGGCAGCAGCCTGGCGCTCGTCGAGAGCTATGTGCACACCGTCGAGGGCTTCGAGGACTACCTCGCGCACCTCACCGACCACGGGCAGCTCGCCATCGTCTGCCAGCACCCGCTGGTGCTCGCCAGGCTCGTGCTCACCGGGGTCGAGGCGCTGCGGCGCGAGGGGATGCCGACGCGGCAGGCCCTCCGGCACATCGCCGTCGTGAGCGTGCCGCGCGACATGTACGGCATGGGTCCGTACCGCCACCTGGTGATGGTAAACAGGCGGCCGCTGGCGATCGAGCGCTCCGCACGGCTCGCGCGCCAGGCGGTGGTGTTGGGCCTCGAGCCCGTGCTGTTCCCGGGCGGCTTCGAGCAGCCGCCGTTCGCATGGCTGTCGGCCGGCGTGGAGCCGGCCGAGTTCATGGCGCGCTTCAATCGCTGGTGGATGCCGGGCGACGTGGACATCAGCCCGCGCACCGATGACCGGCCGTTCGTCATCGACTTCCATCCCGGCATCCCGCCGCGGATGTCGCGCTTCGTGCTCGATATCGCGCTGGGAGTGCTGCTGTTCTCGGCGCTGACCATCGCGGGGCTGACCCGCGCGGGCGCGGGCCAGGCGGGGCCGCTGTGCGGCGCCGCCGCCTACTTCATGCTGCTGGGCGCCGGCTACATGCTCGTCGAGGTCTGCCTGGCGCAGAAGCTGATCCTGTACCTGGGCTACCCGGCGCTGACGCTGTCCGTTATACTGTTCTCGCTGCTTGTCGGCAGCGGCGCGGGGAGCCTCTACAGCCAAGGCTGGCGGCGCGCGACCATGCTCCGCCACGCTGCGCTCGCCGCCCTCGCGGTGACCGTCGCGGTCATCGTGCTGCTCGGCGTGCTGCCCGGGCTGCTGTCGGCGACGCTGCCCTGGCCCATCGGGCTGCGCACGCTGGTGACCATGCTCCTGCTGGCGCCGCTGGGCTTCGCGATGGGCGTGCCCTTCCCCACCGGGCTGCGTGAGGTGGGCGCCTGGGGCGGATCGATGGTGCCCTGGGCGTGGGGCGTCAACGGCGTGGCGTCGGTGCTCGGATCGGTGTGCGCCATGCTGGCCGCCAAGCTGTGGGGATTCCACACGGTCCTTCTGGGGGGAGCGGCGATCTACGCCATCGCCTTCGCGCTGCTGTCGGTCGCGCACGCCCGTCGCGGCGCGTTGCCGGGCAGGTCGTGGCACGGCGGCGACGAAAGCAACTACCGGAACGGCAGCAACGACAGGAACGACTGACGCCGATGGCGGGCGGTTGGGGCCGTCTCGCCTCTCTGCCCTGATATTGCGATCATACAACCGAGAAGGACATCTACTATGGCCCGAACCACACGCGTCGAGATTCGCAACGAGCGGACCAGACAGGTCCTCGAGCAGCTCAACGAGGAGATGGAGCGGTGGACGATGGGGCAGCTCGACGAGCTGAGCGCCACCCACCGCACCCGCGTGGCGGCCGAGTTCGCCTTCAATAAGGTGATCTGTGCCCGCAGGTACCTGCTGGTCCCCAAGCACACCGACGAAGAGCGCTTCTTCCTCCGCCTGCTGATCCTTCACGCCATCGCGCTCAGGCCCGGCCTGCAGGCCAAGGCGAATGAGGTCGCGGAGTACTACAGCACCAACTACCCCTTCGAGTGGTTGCAGTCCCGCATCACCCGCCCCGGCAAGCAGCGCGCCCGGGACCTGATCCTGTCCTCGGCCGAGTCACAGTTCGGCGAGACCCCCATGGCCCCGGCGCTGGGCTACGTCTATCACCACTGCGAGATGCTGAAAGTGAAGAACCCGGCGGACTACGGGGAGTGCTACGTGCGCGCGGCGTCGCTGGTGCGCACTCGGCACTTCATCAACCTGCACCAGCCGTGGCGCGAGCGCCTCGGCCTGCACGCCCTGTACCACTAGCCCCGCATTGTTCGCGTAGGTCGGCCTGCGCCTCAGCAGGCCGCGGCCCGGATCGCGTCGATCACCCGCTCCCGGCTGCGGCGCAGCGCGCCGACGGCGTCGGCCTCCTCCAGCTCGAAGTTGGCCAGCCCGCGGTAGTCCAGCTCGAGCAGCCTGCGGAAGACGGGCGTCAGGTCGATGATCCCCGTCCCGTACTCCCGGTGGTCGCGGAAGTCGGACCGGCGCGTGTCGTGCAGGTGCAGGTGTATGACCTTCGCCCCCAGCGAGTCGATATGGCGTGCCAGCAGATCGTTGTAGGTGGCGGCCGCGTCGCCGGACTGCTGCTGCTCCGGCGTCATCAGCCCGCGCAGGTGCCCGACGTCCACGTTCGCGCCGACGGCCGGATGGTCGATATCGTGGATCAGCGCCGCGAACTCGTCGATCTCGCGCGGGAAGCCGGTCTCGATGGTGACGGTGATCTCGCGCTCCGCCGCCAGGTCGCCCAGCTCGCCGTACAGGCCGATGACGTCGTCGCGGTACTCCGGCCACTGGTACCCGTGACGCGCGACCACGTGGGTGGTCACCGTCGAAGCGCCCAGCGAGGCGCTGACCGCTGTGGTGTCGCGAAGCTGCCGGCGCGACTCGTCCCGGATGCCGGGGTTGGGCGAGAAGGGCGCGATGTCCCAGAACGGCGCGTGAACGCTCACGTGCTCGAAGGGTGCGATGACGCGCTCGAGCGTGTCACGCTCCTCGGCGGTCAGGCGGTCGAAATACAGGCCCGCGAGGTCGCCACAGGAGTGCCGATAGTCGGCGAAGGACAGCAGCTCGATGCCGGCGAAGCCCAGCTCGCGGCCGATCCGCGCGGCCTCCGCGAGCGGCCGGTTCGCCAGACTGGCGGTATTGAAGCCGATCCGGTCCACGAGGTCGTCCGCGCGCCGGGCCATCTGCGTCTGTGCATCGCTCACCTTGTTGTGCCCCCGATCCGCTCGACCAGCCAGTCGCGCGTCACCTCGATCGCCTCCCGCTCGAAGCCCACCGTGCTGTAGGTGTGGTCGGCGCCCTCGATGATGTGTTTCGCCCGGTCGCCGCCCGAGAGCGCCTGCATGTACATCTCGGCGTGCGCGACCGGCACGGACTGGTCGTCTGAGCCGTGGACGACCAGCGCCGGGGCACGGTAGCGGCCCAGCTCCGCGAGCGGATCAATCCGCCCGAGCTGCTCGACGAATCCGGCGCCGATCCGGTGCGCCCCATGCTCGTAGTAGCCACACTCGCCCAGGCTCGCGCGCTCGGCGGCGGACTCATGACGCTCCCCGAAGACTCCGCCGAGGTCGGCCACCGCCGACCACAGCACCAGCGCCTGCACGCCGCCGTCCCGGGCCGCGGCACACGCCGCCACCAGTCCGCCCAGGCTCAGCCCCAGCAGGCCGACGCGCTCCGCGTCCACGCCTGGCTCCGCGCGCATGTGCTCGAGCGCGGCGAGCGCATCGGCGATCTCGCCCTCGATGGTCATGTCGCGGAAGCGGCCCTCGCTCTCGCCCGAGCCGCGGAAGTCGAAGCGCAGCACGCCCAGGCCCGCCGCGCAGAACGCGCGCGCCGCCTTCACATGACCAGCCCGGGCGCGGGCGTCGCCTCGGGGATGTGCAGCGAGGCGGCGACGCCCCGGCCCTCCACGGCGAACCGGCGAAACTGCTCCATGATGGGGGCTCACCTCACGGGGCGCGCGCTGCGCTTCAGGGCTCCTCCGTCGGCTCGAGCTCGTCGTCGGCCGGCCCGGCCGGCTCGGCGGGCTCCTCCGCCGCCGCTTCTTCACCGAACTCCACGTCGGTCGCCTCGAGGTCGGCGGCCCTCTGCAGCCCGATCACGGCTCCCACGACGGCCAGCGCGATTCCGGCGACCAGCGGGGCGCGCATCTGGGGCGAGTCGATCTCAAACAGGTGATAGAACAGCTCCAGGATCAGCCACGCGAGGATGGAGCCGAGGGTGGCGGCCGTGATGCCGGCCGCACCCAGCCGCCTGCCCTGCACACTGCCGATCGCCAGGGCCAGCACGCCGTAGAGGGCAGCGACGGTCCACAATGCCGCGCTGAGCACGGCGAGACTGGTCTCCCTGCCCATGAGCATGCCCAACGTGACAACCCAACCGCCGAAGCTGGCCGCCGCGAGCAGCGCCAGCGTGGACTGGAAGACCGCCTTCAGCAGGTCGCTCGTCCCAATCGCCTTGATGGCTCATCACCGTTCCCGACTCCGCGGATAGCCTGGGCAGCCGCCCGACCTGGTGCGTACTTACGGAAGTCCGCCCACTGACGGCTCGACAGGCGAGGGCGCCTGTCGTACGAAGCATTACACGAAAAGGTAAGAGGCAACCATGTCGTAGTGCGGGCGCCCTCACCTGCACACGCAGTTGCGAGCAGATTGCAGCACGCGAACTTGCGCCACGAAGCACTAACTGCGCCGACGTGCCGCGATCAACTTGACCATGAGCACCTGACACGCAAGCCTGAAGTTGGCGTTGTGCTCGGAGAGCTCCCGCCGCGCCTCCTCGACGACCTCCGAGGCCCAGATCAGCCCCCCGGGGCTGTACTTCCGCGCCAGTCCCGCCAGCTCGTCGTGCCGGTCGGCGTTGACGACCAGCGCCGAGCCGGGGGCGCCACGCAGCAGTGTCAGGTCGCGGTACCAGGTCTGTAGCACGTCCAGAATCTCCAGCATCTGTATGCGATTGATGCGATCCGGGCTCTTCTTGAAGAGCGCCTCGAGCGCCTCCAGCTTCATCGCGCGGTCGTCCTCGGAGGCCCCGTTGCGCGCCTCCGCCTCCTCCGTCGCCTGCCACCACGCCTCGGGCATCGCCATCAGCCGCTCGCCCAGCGCCAGGCACTCAGCGAGCTGCGCCTCGCCGGTCGCCACTGCCAGGTCCAGCAGCTCCGACCGCAGCCGCACCAGCTTCGGCGCGTCCACCAGCCGCCTGGCCCGCCCGTAGCGGCCGCCGGCCATGGCCGTCACCGCGTCCAGCAGGTCCGCCTCCAGGTCAGGGAAGCGTTGCGCCAGCGCCTCGCGCAGCGCACTGTGCGACAGCGCGTGACAGCGCACCACCTGGCAGCGCGAGACGATGGTGGGCAGCAGGCGGTCGGGCCGCGACGTGGTCAGCACGAAGGTGGTGTCGGGGGGCGGCTCCTCGAGGGTCTTGAGGAGCCGGTTCGCCCCCTCCTTGCCCATTGTCTCGGCCGACACGATGATGACGAACTTCCGGCCGGCGATGGCGGGCTTGGCGTGGGCGTGGCGGATGATCTCGAGCACGCGGTCGGTCTGGATCAGGGCATCGGGAAGCTCGATGAACACCGGGCGCCTCCGGGTGCGCACGCGCGCCCGGTCCGCCGCGTCCTCACCCCGCCGCTCCTCGTCGGCCGGCGCGGGGCCATCCGGCGACAGTCTCTCGGGTGGCGGCTCCTTCACGTCGATACCGACCGCGGGCCGCAGCACCAGCAGGTCCGGGTGGTTCTCCTGGTCGATGCGCACGCAGTTGTGGCAGCGGTCGCAGGCGTCGATGTCCTTGGCCGCGGCGCCGGGCTCGCGCGCCTCGCAGTTGACGGCCTTCGCGAACTCGGTGGCCATCAGGGTCTTGCCGATGTTCGGCGGGCCCACGAGGAGATAGGCGGTGGCGATGCGATCCTCCGCCACCGCGCGGCGGAGGATCTCGATCGGCTGCTCGTGACCGACGACGGTGGCGAAGGACATGGCCTGCTACAGTTCGCAATGCGCGTCGCGCACACCTGCTTCGCCCCCCTTCGGCAGGTCGGCGGGGTGAGCGGCCGCCGACCGCCGCCTGCCCCTATGCCGCCGCCACGGAGGTCGAGGAGCGCGCAGAGGGAAGGGGTCGGCGCGCACAGGCACCGTCTGGCCCGGCGCGGGCCGGGGAGGTCACGACATGAAGCTCGGAGTCTACTCCATCGTGCTGCCGGACTACCGCCGCGAGGAGGCCGCGGCCAAGGTCGCCGAGATCGGCTTCACCGGCATCGAGTGGACGGTCGGCTACGAGGATCACGTATTCGAGTCGGGCGAGCAGTGGCATGTGAGCCTCGACAACCTCGAGGAGGACGCGCCGCGCGCCCGAGCCGTCGCTGAGCGCCACGGCCTGGACATCCCGTCACTGGGCACCAGCGCCGAGACCGGCGACTTCGACAAGATCGAGCGACTCATGCAGGGCGCCGTTGCCATGGGCGCGCCCATGCTGCGCATCGGCTCGGCCGGCTACGACGGCGGCACCCACTACGACGAGCTTTACGCCATGGTGATCGACAACTACCGCACCATCGAGGGCCTGGCCGCCGAGCACGGCGTCAAGGCGCTCATCGAGATCCACTCGAACACCATCTGCCCGTCCGCCTCGGCGACCATGCGCATCCTCGAGCACTTCAGCCCCGAACACGTCGGCGCCATCCTCGACCCGGGCAACATGGTCATCGAAGGCATGGAGCGCTGGCGCATGGCCGTCGAGATCCTCGGGCCCTACCTCGCGCACGTGCACGCCAAGAACATGATCTGGGTGCGCGGCGATGACGGCCGCTGGACGTGGGAGAACGCCTCGCTCGAGGACGGCCTCGCCGACTTCGACGAGATCATCGGCGCGCTGGCCGAGTACGGCTACGAGGGCTACATCGACCTCGAGGACTTCCGCGGGGGCTACTGCGTGCGGCCCGAGGGCATCACCACCGAGCAGAAGCTCCGGGAGGCGTACGAGTACCTCGCCCGCGTCATGGACAAGTTGGGCATCAGCGCCGGCTGACGCTCCCGCTACTGCGGCGTGGCCAAGTACGCGTGATCGTCGCCCCGGCGGCTACTCCCACTGCGCTTCGTCGCCGTGAATCGCGTCACGCCACTGCGTTATGTTGGGCACCGCCCAGGCCGCCGCGTACGCTGCGGCTAGAGGTCCAGCGCCGCCCCCTCCTCGATATCATAGCACACGATCCGGCCGTCTTCCCAGACCGC
>JALGUI010000290.1 GCA_029820915.1 Candidatus Zipacnadia bacterium
CCTCGCAGTCGCGACCGCCACAGCCGCACTCCATGGCCTGCAGCGCCGAACCGGCGATGACCGGAGTGTCGTCGCCCGGGAAGCCGTAGTCGTCGAGCAGCTCCCGGACTTCGAGCTCAACCAGCTCCAGCAGCTCGGGGTCGGCGATATCCACCTTGTTGAGGAACACGACGACCGCCGGAACGTCAACCTGGCGAGCCAGCAGCACGTGCTCGTTGGTCTGCGGCATCGGCCCGTCGGTGGCGGCAACGACCAGGACCGCGCCGTCCATCTGCGCCGCGCCCGTGATCATGTTCTTGATGTAGTCACGGTGACCGGGGCAGTCCACATGTGCGTAGTGCCGTTCCCTGGTCTCGTACTCCGCATGGTACGTCGCGATCGTCACGCCGCGCTCGCGCTCCTCGGGGGCGGCGTCGATCTGGTCGAAGTCCAGAGGGTCTGCGTGGCCCTCGTCGCTGTTCGCCAGACACCTGGTGATCGCGGACGTCAGCGTTGTCTTCCCGTGGTCAACGTGACCGATGGTGCCCACATTCACGTGCGGCTTGGTTCGCTCGAAATGCTCCCTAGCCATTGTTCCTGCTTGCCTCCTAGAGTACGCGAACTGCCCGGCGGTCCGGGCAGCAATCGTCGGCCGGCTCGTCGGTCGATGTCCCGGCCGACTCCCCGGCCGATTCGCCGGCGGGTGCGGTGCTTACCCACACGCCCGGATGATACCGGGCCACTGCAAAAGACATGGAGCCCACGACCGGAATCGAACCGGTGACCTTGTCCTTACCAAGGACACGCTCTACCTACTGAGCTACGTGGGCAACTTGTCGATGGTGGAGGGAGGAGGATTCGAACCCCCGTAGGCATTCGCCGGCAGATTTACAGTCTGCTCCCATTGGCCAGCTCGGGCATCCCTCCGCCCGACCACACTCAGCCTCCGTCAATCGCCGGCCGTCCGAGCCGGCGCGCTCGTCATCTGGAGCCGGCGATCCGATTCGAACGGACGACCTGCTCATTACAAGTGAGCTGCTCTACCCCTGAGCTACGCCGGCTGTGTGTGTCACGCCCACCGCACATCGATGCCGGCGGGCGGACAATGATACACGAAGCCTTCGCCCTTGTCCAGCGTCCGCCTCAGCTCAGGCGGAACCCCGACGACACGTGCTCTTCGAGCTTCTTCTTCGCGCGCTGCAGAGCGTTGTCCACCTGCTTCACGTTGGCGCCCAGCCGCCTCGCGATGTCGCGATAGGAGTGGCCACGCAGGTACTGCCTGAGCACCTCGTGCTCCAGGGCGGACAGCGACCGGTCCATCTCGCCATTCACGCGCCGCTGCAACTCCCGCCCCGTCACCGCGGCCTCCGGGCTGCGCGAGGCATCCGATGCCAGGATCTCCTGGAGCCTTGCCTCCTCGTCGCCTTCGGCGGGAGGGGCATCCATCGACACGTACGCGTTCAGGGCCGAGTGCTTCCGCCTGCTCGCACACTTGACGGCGCTGATGATCTGTCGGGTCACGCACAGGGCTGCGAACTTCCGAAAGCCGCCGAACCTGCGGGTGGAGAAGTCACGAATCGCCTTGAACAGGCCGATCATGCCCTCCTGGATGACGTCCTCGCGCTCCGCACCCATGAGGAAGTAGCTCTTGGCCTTGGCTTCCACCAGGCCCTGGTACTTCCTGAGCAGGTACTCGGTGGCGTCACCGCTGCCCTGCTTGGCCAGAGCGATGACGTCGTCCTCGGCCATGCCCTGCAGCGCCCAGTTGATCCTCTCCGACCCGGGCATCGACCCCACCTCCGCAGGATAAGATGCGCGTGCCGCCCGCTCTCATCATCCGGACCGACCGCCCCGGCCGGCCCGTTGAGCCACCAACCTCCGTGCTGCACTCGACGGCCCCCGCAGGCGCCGCCGTGACAGAGACCGCCTCTATTCCAATGAGCGCAATCCCGCGCGCCGTGGGCGCGGCGACGGTAGGTAAGTGTACCGCAATCACGGGTGCAAGTCAAGCGAACGATCCGCGCTCTGCGGCCCGTCAGTGCGCGTAGTACCAGATCACTGCGCCGATGGTCACCGACGCGATCCATGCGATCGCGAAGTACTTGGTGAGCCGCGCCAGTAGCTCCTCACGCGTCCCCTTGCGGAACTGGCTGGCGTCCGTCCCACCCATCGCGGCCGAGAAGCTCTCCGCCTTCGACGTCTGCAGGACGACGGAGACAATCAGGCCCAGCGCCGTCGCCGCGGAAATGATCTGCAGTGCCAGTATCATCGCTTGCTTGTGCCCCTTATGTCGGCTCCGGGCCTCAGCCCTGCGGCACCGCGACCGTGACGCCCGCGTGCTCGGTGATCCACTCCACGACCGTCCCAAGCACCTGCGGCGGCATGCCCACGTGCCCGCCCTCGTACCACACAATCTGTCTTGGCTCGCGGGCGGCCTCATGCAGCGCCTCGGCGCACGCCCGCGGGATGATCGTGTCCAGCGTCCCGTTAACCATCAACACCGGGCGCGGGCTGATGTGCCCGACGAAGTTCACCGGATCGATGTGTTCCAGAGCGCCGCCGTCGCCCGCGTCGCGCAGGTGCTGGACCGCGGGGTGTTGCGAGGTCGCCAGCAGCGTCTCCCACCCGCCGCCGCCGACCAGCAGGGCGGCGGCATCGACACGCTCATCCACGGCCGTCACGATCGAGCCGAGGATGGCGCCCATGCTGACGCCGACGAGCACAACGTTCTCGGCGTCCACGTCTTCCCTGGTGGAAATGTAGTCGATTGCGCGCCGGTTGTCAATCACGGTGCGCACCATCGGCCCGTCCGTGGCGGCGAACTCCGGCGAGAGCTCCATCTGCGCCGGCCCCTGCTGCGCCGGCTCCTGCCGCGGCGCGCGGTCTCCGTGCAGCGCCGCGTCGATGGCCATCACGGCGATGCCGTGCGGCGCCAGCAGCGCCGCCACCAGCCGCGCGTTGCTCTTGTCGCCACCGAGCCCGTGCAGGAATAGCGCGCACGGCGGGCGCTCCGCATCCCGGGGCCGCATCAGCAGTGCCGGAACGCGCTCGCCGCCCTCCCCCGCGAAGCTCAGCGCCTCGACGGTGAACTGGCCGGCGTCCTCGACCGTGGCGGTCGCCACGTCGAGAGGCGCGGCCGCGTCATAGTCATAGAGCGCGCGCAGCGACTCCCAATCGTCGGCCGGCTGAGCCGCGAGCGGGCCCGCCACCGCCACCAGCAGCGCGACAAGCACGAGCAGGCTGCGACGCACGGCAGTCGCCTCCCCGGCACGGCCCTACGCGTGACAACAACGGACTCCGGCGCCACCGTGGCCGCCGGAGTCAGACAGAGCATACACGATCCCGGGCCGCCGGTCAAGCCCGGCCGCCCGGCCGGTCACCGATCGTGCGACTCGCCCTCGTCCTCGTAGAACCACGCCACTTCGATACGCACGACGTGCAGGCCGTCGCGCCGGTGATAGCCGATGATCGCGACATCATCAAGGAAGTCCACGCTCTGGTAGCCGTAGTCCCCTTCCCTGTCACCGGCGATGATCCGCTCATGCTGCCAGGTGCGGCCCTCGTCTTGGGACACCGCCGACACGAACGGTGTGCGGCCGCGCTCGTCCTCGCCCCAGCCACGGCAGCGCAGCACCAGCAGATCGCCGGTTGACGGAATCCGGTCCACAGTTATGGCGGAGGCGAGTGGCGTCATCGGCAGGCCCTCGATTGCCTCCGGCTCGGACCACGTCTCGCCGCGGTCGTCGGAATGGGCCCGGCCGCAGAAGCCGCTGTAGGTTCGGAACATCATCATGAGGCGGCCATCCTGGAGCTCAACGACGTGCGGCTCCTGCACCTCGTAGTCGGCACTGACGATGTTGCGGCTCATCCGCCACGCGAGTCCGTTCGAGTCCGAGTAGAACGCCGTCGCCACGTAGTTGCTGTGGCTGCCGCGCGCGGCTCCCGGCGAGTACTCCGCCGGCGCGATGATCCGCCCGTCCGCCAGCATCAGCAGCTTGTCGTTGTGCACCAGCGTACGCTCGTTGAAGGGCGTCAGGATGAACTGGTCGCCCCAGGTCTGCCCGTCGTCGGACGAGCGACGGTAGTAGGTGTGGCCGTA
>JALGUI010000291.1 GCA_029820915.1 Candidatus Zipacnadia bacterium
CAGCTCGCGGTGTGGGCGATCGCCAACGACCCGGCGTGGGATGACATCGTCGGCCAGGCCGAGCGCTACGCGGATGCGGACAGCGACGAGGCGCGCGCGGAGATCGTTGAGGGCTACCGCTGGCAGGCCGCGCACCTGCTCTGGCAGGTCGGCCTCGACCCCACCGGCCTCCGCATGTTCCGCGACCAGTAGGGGGCCTCAGGCCTTCAGGACCGACGGGGGCTGCAGGCGGGCGTATTGCCGTGGGTGGCCGGGCGGTTGACAGGTCTGGGGCAGTCGCCGACAATGATGGCGGAGGTGCCTGATGGCGAGTCACGAGCGGCGGCTGGAAGTCGCACGCGAACTGGCAGAATGGCTCCGTGAACGCTTCGACGAGGTCATAGCGGACGTGCGCCTCTTCGGCTCGGTGGCGCGCGGCACCGACGATGAGCAGTCGGACATCGACCTGCTGGTGCTGGTTCGCCGACCGCTGAGTCCCCAGGAACGCGAAGAGCTGTCCATCCGTGCGTACGACGAGGATCTCAAGCGCGGCACGGTGACCCAGTGCATCGTCCGGACCGTTGACGCGTGGCACAGGCCGGAGGTCCAGTGCGGCGGGTTGGCCCATGAAGTTAAGCGCGAAGGGGTCCCGCTGTGAATGAGGGAGTCGCCGAGCGCGCCGGGCGCTTCATCGATCTGGCTGAAGAGGTCCTCGCGGACGCTCGGGCGGCCCATGAGCGGGACAGCCGCAGGACGTCTCTGAACAGGTCCTACTACGCGGCGTTCTACGCTGTCTCTGCGCTACTGACGGTGCGTGGGCTTCACAGCAGCAAACATCGCGGCGTATTGAGCCTGTTTGATCGCGAGTTCGTCCTCACCGGCGAGATGTCGCGAGAGCACGGTCGCGCCCTCCACCGGCTCTTCGAGAAGCGAAGCGAAGCCGACTACGACATCTACGGTTCGTTCGACTCCAACGAGGTCTCTGACGCCCTGAATAGTGCCTCTGCTCTGATCGCGGACGCGAGGGACGTGCTCGAGCGTCTGCTCAACGGATAGACCGTCAGGCCTTCAGGACCGACAGCGGCTGCAGGCGGGCGGCGATCTCGCCCAGGCGGTACTCGGCGCTGGCCAGGATCACGCGGCGGCCGCGGTACGCGTAGGTCAGGTCGCGGGGGGTCGCGGGGCGTGCCCACCACGATGCGCACGCCGCCCTCAACCGCCTGCACCTCGTAGTAGCGCCGCTCGCCCACCTCGTGCACCTCGACCACGTGCGACACTCCTGGCAGCATGTATCCCGCGCCGTGCGGGATGACGTTCGCCGCGCGGAGCTGATCGACAACCCCGTGCCGCTCGGCGCGCGCCGTCCACCCCAGCACGTCGATCACCTCGTCGGACAGGTTTGGCAGCGGGCGGAACAGGTAGCCAGGTGTGCTCTCGCGCAGCATCACCGGGACGAGTCCCTCGCCCGACGTGTCCTGGCAGCCCAGCAGCATGGCGTTGGGGTGCACGAGTCCCTGGTGATGCAGGTTCGCGATCACGCTGAAGTCGTCGAAGAGCCGCTCGGCGGCCATCAGGCGCCGGCGGCGCGCGAAGCGCTCGGCGACCTGGAAGAACTCCCAGTACTCGGCGGCGTCGTCATCGAGCAGCACGCGGCACGGTCCCCACGGCGTATCGAAGACGCGCATGCGCCGGCGCAGTTCCGCGCTCGCATCCCAGTACAGCCCCATGCCCAGCGGGCTCTCGGCGCGCAGCTCCGAGCCGGAGAAGTGCAGCACGAAGCAGTAGGGGGGGAGCTGCGCGGTCGGATCGACCGGCTCCACGGCCATCAGGTCCAGGAAGTGGTTGCCGGTGCCGATGTCCCAGTCGATGGTCACGCCCTGCAGCTCGGCGCGGTCCTCCAGCATGGCGTCGAGCCGACCGGTGACCTGCCGGAGCGCCGGCGGCTCCTCGAGCCCGCCGACGAGCATGCCGCAGCAGTTCGGCTTCACGTCAACGAAGACGCAGGGCCGCCCGCCATCGCCCCAGGTGAGCTTGCCCCCGTAGCCGACCCCGGCCTGCCAGCGCGCCTCGTTGCGCGTGACGGTCAGGTCCGGGGTGGCGATGAAGGTTGCGTCGGGCGCGCCGCCGAGCTGCTGCTGCACGTAGTGGAGCTTCGCGAGCCCGTACGTCATGTTCCGTGCGCTCATCTGCGCCGCGGCGTCGCCGAGGCCCATCGAGAACAGGTGCTCGGCGGCGCGGGCGAGCGCCGCATCGCGATTGCGGTCGGCCATGGTGTCGCTCCTTGGCCTGATGATAACTACCGCCGCTAGTACTTCGGCGTGCCGGGGGTCGCCACCTCTGCGCCGTCGCCGCCGGGTGTCACCTCAGAGTCTCAACCCGCTTGCAGGAGAATGCGCGCCGACAGCGTATTATGGACTTGAGGACCTTGCGAAGGGGTGCGAACGTTGCCGATGCGCATGCGCGAGAACCTGCCGATAATGCCGCTCAACACCGTGCTCTTCCCCGGAGCGCCGACGACGCTGTACATCCACGAGGAGCGCTACCGGGACATGCTTGCGGAGTGTCTGGCCGGCGACGGCTTCTTCGGCGTCGCGCTGCTGCGCGCCGGGAAGGAGGTGGGCGGTCCGGCGATCCCGCATCAGATCGGGACCGTGGCGAGCATCGCCGACGTCACCCGTCTGCCCGACGGCAGCAGCATGGTCCTCGCCCAGGGCGGGCCGCGCTTCCGCATCGACAGCATCCTCAGCGCCAAGCCCATCGTGCGCGCGGACGTCGAGATTCTGGACGAGGACGCCGCGCTTGAGCCCGGCGATGAGGCCGTGCTGGTGCAGGCGCGGGAGCAGCTCAAGGAGCTCATGCGCCTGGTCCTCGCCACCATGGGCGCGGCCGGCGTCGAGCCCGACGTGCCCAATGACCCCGTCCGGCTCTCGTTCGCGATCGCGGCCAACCTCCAGACCACGCTGACGGTGCAGCAGCAGATCCTCGAGATGGGCTCGGCGACGAGCAGGCTCGAGATCGCCCTGCCCATCCTCAGCCGCGAAGTCGGGCACTACCGCGTGCTCGCCGCGGCACGCGACAAGCTGGAGCGTCTCGGCCTGGTGGATGAGAACGATACCGTCCCCTTCTCCCGCAACTGAGCCCCGGCGTCGTCGGCATGATCCCGGCTGCCGCCCGCACGGGCCCGGCCTGGTCACCTCGCTTGACACGCTCTTGGGGCCAGCGTACAATCACCGGTGCCATGAAGAGATCGACACAGCCGTGCATCGCAGCAGTGATAGCCCTCGCGGCCCTCATGATCTGCCCCCCGGCGCAATGCCAGAACGCCCTGCAGGGCTACCTCATCTCCTCTGGTGATGTCCTCGAGGTGACGGTGTTCGGCGAGGTCGAGCTGTCGGGGCGGTACCGCGTTGGCCCCGCGGGAACGATGGCGATGCCGTTGATCGGCAACATCGCGGTGGGCGGCCACCCACTCGACGACGCTGAGACGATCATCGGCACCGAGCTGCGGCGCCTGATCAAGCGCCCCGTCGTCACCGTGGCTCTGGATGAGCTGGCGTCGGAGCGCAAGGTGTATGTCTCCGGCGAGGTAGACCGGCCCGGGCCGCTGGTGTTGCCCTTCGGCGCCACCGTCGCCGACGCCATTTCGAGCGCCGGCGCGCTCATCAGCGCCGACCTGCGCGCCGTGCGCGTCACCAACTCGGGGCGGGAGCCGCGCGTCCTCGACCTCAGCGGGCTGCGCTCCGAGCAGCCGATCCCCGCCTTCGAGCCGGTTCGCTACGGCGACGTGATCCACGTGCCGCGCATTACCGACCGCATCGCGGTACTCGGCCAGGTGAACCAGCCCGGCGAGATGCTCCTGCCCATCGGCGGGCGAGTGACGGTGCTCGATGCGATCGGAAGGGTCGGCGGGGGACTGACCGCCGGCGCGGACCGCAGCTCGGTGCTGATCATCCGCGCCGAGGAGCCGGCCATCACCGTGGACCTGGGCAGACTCCTGCAGGACGGCGACCTCACCGAGAACGTGGAGCTCAGGGCCGGCGACGTGCTGGTGGTACGCGAGGCGGGCAAGGTATCGGTACTGGGCGAGGTGCGAGCGCCGGCGACGCTGGAGATCGGCGAGCCGGTGACGATTCTGGAGGTGCTGGCGCGTGCGGGCAGCGTGACGGCCGAGGCCGACCTCAGACGCGCGCAGGTGATCACGCCCGAGGGGTCGATTCCCATCGACCTCGAAGGGCTGCTCACGCGCGGCGAGATGCAGTACAACGTGATGGTCAACCCCGGCGACGTCGTGCTGGTGCCGCGCGCCGGGCCCGAGACGGTGCTGATACTGGGCGCGGTCCAGCATCCGGGCGTGATCGACATCCGAGAGCAGGAGCAGCGCGATCTGCTGCGGCTGCTCACCGCCGCCCGCCCGACGGAGATCGCCGACCTCACCCGCGCCTACGTCTATCGCGAGGATGGCCGCATCACCGCCAACATGCGCGCGGTGATGCAGGATGGCGACATGTCCCAGAACATCGCGCTGCAGCCCGACGACATCGTGATGATCCCCGAGCTGAACACCATCTACGTGATGGGCGCCACCTCGGCAGGCGGGCCGGTGCCGCTCATGCCCGAACTCACGCTCTACGATGTCATCTCGCGCTTCGGGAGCTTCGCCAACGGTAACATGCGCGAGGTGACCGTCATACGCACCGGCGAGGACGGTGAGACGGAGTTCATCAAGCGCAACATGGCGGGTATCCACCGTGGGGAAATGCCGGAGGACCTGGCGCTACGGGAGGGGGACGTCGTGTTCGTCCCGTATCGCAGCCGCGGCGTCGGTTGGGGCGATGTCCGCAACGCGCTGTGGGCGGTCGGCAGCATCATCGGCCTGCTCGGCCTCTGACGCTCGCAGCGCACCCATACACAGAACCGATCGGGGCGCCGGCGACCGCCGGCGCCCCTTCTGTGTGACCGCGCGCCAGAGCTCAGCCCATGCAGCAATCCTTGTACTTGCGCCCGCTGCCGCACGGGCACGGGTCGTTGCGCCCGACGCCCTCCTCCTGCGCCGCCCGCTGCGCGTTGAGCCGGCGAGCCATGTCCTGCAGGGTATCGTGGGCGTGCTCGAAGAACATGCGGTACGCCTCGCAGAAGTAGGTGGGCAGGTGGGCTGCGCGGCGTCGCCGAGCATCACGCGGTACTTCGGGCAGCCCCCGTGGCACAGCGGGAACCACTCGCAGCGCGCGCACTCGTCGAGCCCCGCGGTCTTGCGTGCGCGGAACTCCTGGTAGCGGTCCAGCCGCGGAATGTGGTGCAGCTCCATCTCGTGGATGTTGCCGTAGCGCCACTGCTCCTCGACGAAGAAGTCGCAGGCGTAG
>JALGUI010000292.1 GCA_029820915.1 Candidatus Zipacnadia bacterium
CGAAGCCGTCGGGTGGCTCGACCGCGGCGAAGTCGGCGAAGTCGGCGCCCCACGCCTCGTTGAGCGCCGCGATGGTCCCGTACTGCCCGCGCATGCGGTCGCGGAAGGCTTCCCTGCACACCGGACAGTAGCAGCCCGCGCCACGGTAGGCGAACTCGTCCTGCGGGTAGTAGCCAAGCTGGAAGGGCCGGTCGCGCAGGCTCTCGGCCAGCTCGATGAGGTCCGCCTCAAGGTACTCGCGGTAGCCGGGGTTGAGGTAGCACACCTGGCCGCGGCCCACCGCCTCCCCATTGGCCTTGAGCATGGTGGCCTCGGGGTGCTCGCGCAGGTAGCCGCCGTCATGGCCGACGGAGCCCGACCAGCCGAGGTAGACGTGATGCGCGGCGGCATCCTCGTAGCCCTCCACCGTCATGTGCGTGGTGGTGTTGCCCCAGTCCTCGGAGAACTCGTAGAAGCGGTAGTTTCGCTCCGCCGACCAGGTGAAGTCGTAGAGCAGCAGGAACGGGTTGTCGTCGGCGTAGATGACGCCGTCGCGGCCCTCGAAGGCCTCGGCGCCCTGCCGCCATGGCGGCTGGCCGGGAAGTTGGGCGAAGGCGCAGGTCGTCAGGGCGACCAGCGGAAGTGCGATCAAGGCTCGCATGAGCTTCATCGTCAGTCCTCCCCGACCGGCGTCCGGGACCGCCACGGGCACGGCTTCCTGACCCTCCGGAGTTCGCGGCGCGAACTCCGCCCCCCTCTCCTTGGCGATGGACAGCACCGTAAGCGGGAGAGCGCCCCGTGGCGGGGGCCGGTGGACTCGAGCACGATCAGCTTCGGCCCCACCGTGCGCAGCGCCTTGACCGGCCGGCGGATGCCGGGGGGGTCGTTGCTCCAGGTGCCGGCGAGGCAGGACGGCTCGCCGGCGACGTCGAACCTGTCTTCGCTCACCTCTATACCGACGAGCAACTCGTGTGACATGGCGGCCACTTCGCTCTGCCGGGGAGGTGCGCACCACCATCAGCCACCACCTCCCCAGACAGCTTCCCGCTATCATACAAGCGGGCGCCCCGAGCCTGCTCGGGCCGGGGAGGAAGTCGTGACGACAAGGTAGGAGGACGAAAGCATGTCAGGCATGACCGACGACTACCGCCCCTTCCGCGACATCCGGAGCGTGGAGGACCTGCTGCTCGTGCGGGAGCGGTTGGCCGCCGCTCCCGCCCGGCTTCGCCTGCCCGCGGATGCGTACTACCCCGAGGTCTGCGTCTGGCTCACGTTCCCCGGCGGCACCGATGTGTTCGCCGCCGGTGGCCGGACGCTGCTCGCGGCCACCGCCACCGACAGCATCGGTTGGCGGCTGCTGCTCACCGAGCACGGCTACCTGCGCTTCGAGGCGGATGGCGAGGACGGCCCGGCGTGCGAATCGATCGTGCCCGTGCACTCCGCGCTCGACCCCGTGCGCGACTTCCGGCTCGGCGTCTCGATCGGCAACTACGGCTGGAGCCTGCGCGGCACCAAGTACGCGGCGGAGGCAAGCTCCTACGCTCGTGTGCGCCTGCTCGCCGCCGGGCGGGACGGTCCGCTGTCGGAGATCGGCGGCCTCGCCGAGCCGCTGCCCATCGATCTCGCGCCGGTGCCTGAGGAGCTGGAGGTGGCTGAGGGCGTCACGGAGATCGCGGCCTACAACGCCGAGAAGGCCGACCGCCTGGCCGCGGGCGGCGTGCGGCCCGCCGACGACCTGCTGCCGCTGGTTCCGGGCGGCAGCAGCTTCGGGCCGCGCTGGATCGATGAGCGCACCGCCGAGGTGTTCACGCGGCCGGAGTTCACCCGCACATCCTCCTACTGGGTCTTCCTGCGCGTCGAGGACTCCGATCCCATGCCCGAGCGGCTGCTCGTGCACACCACCTGGCGCGGCGGGACGAACATGACGCCGACGTTCTTCGCCGGCGCCGACCGCCGGAGCTGGCGTCGCGTCGCGCCCGTCCGCGTTCACGTCGGGCCGGGCGGGACCGACTTCGCCGCCGAGTTCGACGCGCGCAAGCTGGCCGGGCAGTGGCTGGCCAGCGCGCCGCCCTTCGGCGACGAGGAGCGCGCGGCGCTGCTGCCGTGGGCGCGCCGGCAGCCGGACACCGAGGTGCGCGAGATAGGAGCCTCGGTCGAGGGTCGGCCGATCCACCTGATCCGCGTCGGGGCGCAGGAGGACGGTGCGGCGCCGCATGGGGTCGTCCTGACCTGCGGTCAGCACTCGCCGCTGGAGATCATGACCGGCCGGCTCATCGAGCCGATGATCCGCCGCATCCTCGAGCGCCCGGGCTTGCTCGAGGCGTGCACCTTCTGGTTCGTGCCCACGGTCAACGTGGACTGCGCGCACTACGGCGGGAACGGCCTGAACGCGAATCGGCGCAACCTCAACCGCCACTGGTTCGCGGACCTGCAGCCCGAGACAACCTGCGCGATCGAGCTACTGGAGAGTCTGCGCGAGGCGGGTCAGCGTATCGACCTTGGGATCGACCTGCACGCGGGCGGGACCTTCCGCAACCACATACTAATGCACATGGGCGCGACCGATGAGGTCGTGCTGACCGAGGAGGCGCTGGCCCGACAAGAGGTCTGGCGCGATCTGCTCGCGAAGCACGCGGGCCTGCGGCGCGCCGACGGCTGGGCGCTCCCGCAGCAGAGGCTGCGGGCCAGCGACTACCTGCACCAGGCCTGCGGCGCCACGGGCTTCTGCCTGGAGATGAGCTCGTGCAGCTACTTCGACCCGCGCACGCAGCAGACTCGCGAGTTCGGCCAGGAGGCGTTCGCGGTGTTGGCGGCGGGGATCGTGAGCGCGTGCGAGGAGCGGTTCCTGACCTGATGCGGGACCTGCGTGGCGAGGTGCACGAAAGGATGTCAGCGATGCGCAGATGGACGATGCCGGCGCTGGCCGTTACGCTGGGCCTGGTGTGGGTCACGGGCGCCGCCGCGATCCAGATCGATGGCGACACGGCCGACTGGGGCGGCGTCGCGGCCATGGAGATGCCGGCCGACGTCGCCGCAGGGGCGCAGACACCCTTCGGCGTGGTCGAGCGCCTGTGGGTGGCGCATGACGAGCAGTTCCTCTACTTCCGCCTCCGCTTCGGGCAGCCCCGGCCCTTCGCCGATGAGACGCAGGCGGCGTGGCAGACCAACTACTGGGCGAACATGCGCTACATCGTCCTGGACGTGGACGGCGACGCCAAGCCGGACTACTACACGAACCAGATCACCCGGCCCGATGGCGGCCTCAACCACGCCTACGTAGTGCGCTACACCGATGACGGGCCGAAGACCTACCTGTGGTACGAGGGGCATCCGGACTGGAGCGACGGCCCGCAGGGGCACTACTCGCCCGACGGTCGCGAGATCGAGATCCGCGTGCCGCGCGCGCCGCTGAGCATGGCGGGCTCCGTCATCGGCGTGCGCGTGCAGATGAGCATCCGCGACGGCATCGAGGGCCCCAACGAGTGGACCAATGACCGCTACCCCTCCCCGGACACCTGGTTCCTCTATGACCTGCCGGCCGGCGGCGCGGTGGCGAGCGCGTCGAGCGCCGGCCCGCCCATGGCGACCATGATCGCCGCGGTCGCGCCACCGCAGATCGATGGCGCCCTGGACGACGCGGCCTGGCAGGAGGCGCGCGTGCTCGGGGACTTCGTGCTCAATCGCGGCAACGCGCCCGCCCCGGCACAGACCCGGGCGCTCATCGCGTGGGACGACCGGAACCTGTACCTGGGCGTGCGCGCGGACGAGCCTGACATGGCCGGCCTGCACACCGAGGCGGTCGAGGCCGAGAGCAGGCGCGTGTGGCGCGATGACCTGATCGAGGTGTTCGTGGACTTCCACAACGATGGCCGCACCTTCGTGCACCTGGGGATCACGGCGGCGGGCGCGCTGGCCGGACAGTTCGGTGTAGTGCGGGGCGGATCGGTCGCCACCATCGACATCGAGCCCGACGCTGAGGTCGCCTGGCGGCATGGCGAGGACCACTGGATCGTCGAGGCCGCGATCTCGTGGGCGAACATGGGCGTGCGGCCGGTCCCGGGGGAGGTCTGGGGGCTGAACGTCTGCCGC
>JALGUI010000293.1 GCA_029820915.1 Candidatus Zipacnadia bacterium
CCGGAAAGCGCCGGTTGCGCCGAGTTCGTCGGATTTGCATCGCCGTAGAGGGGCCTCAGAGCCCCGTAGCCAGCCGGTCGTGTCCGACGAGCGACTTCTCGGCCAAGTCTCTAGCGGCTACTTGCGAGAACCCGCGTGCTAACGGCTTCGACAGGCGAGGGCGCCCGTCGTACGGATCGCTGCGCCGAGAGGAAATGGACACCCCCATCGTAGTGCGGAGCGACCTCACCTGCACACGACGGTGGCAAGGACGAGAGACGCTCAGGAGGCCGACGAGATGCACAGATACGCGATGGTGGGCGCACTGCTGGTGGCGATGGCCCGCACTGCGTCGTGCCAGGTGAACCAGGAGATGATCGACCAGGTGGCCGCGGGCGAGGTGCAGGAGGCGAGGGCCTCATGGTGGGGCTTCGACGCCGAGGACGCCACCGCGTGCCTGCAGGCGGCCATCGACTCGGGGGCGCGCCGGCTGATCGTCGAGGACATGGGCACACCGTGGGTAGTTATGCCCATCGAGCTGCGCAGCCACCAGGAGATCGTGTTCGAGCCGGGCGTGGAGCTGGTGGCGAAGCGTGGTGAGTTCCACGGCGGCGGCGACGCGCTGATGAGCGCGCGCGGCGTGGAGAGCGTGACGCTGCGCGGGGAGGGCGCGACCTTCCGCATGTGGCGCGAGGACTACGCCGACCCCGAGCTGTACACCAAGGCCGAGTGGCGCCACTGCCTGCAACTGCGGGGCGTGCGCAACGTGCGAGTCTACGGGCTGACGCTGGCAAACAGCGGCGGCGACGGCATCTACATCGGCGCCGGCCCCGATGGCGCCACCAACACCGACGTGCTCATCAAGGACGTCGTGTGCGAAAGCAACTACCGGCAGGGCATTTCGGTCATCACCGCCGAGAACCTGCTGATCGAGGACACCGTCATGCGCAACACCAGCGGCACGTGGCCGCAGGCAGGCATCGACTTCGAGCCCAACCATCCGACCGAGCGCCTGGTCAACGTGGTCATGCGCAACTGCCTGAGCGAGAATAACACCTACGGTTACTTGCTCAACATCACCCCGCACAACACCACCTCCGAGCCGCTCTCGATGCGCTTCGAGAACTGCCGGGCGGTCAACAACGCCGGGCCGGGGTTCTCCTACGCAATCGTGCGCAACGCCGAGGGCACGCCGCCCCAGGCGCGCACCGACACTGAGACGGATCGGCCTGACGAGCCTCTGGTCAGCATCGTGCTGCGCGACTGCCAGACCGAGGGCAACGCCTCGACCGGCTACCTCGTCAACCTGCACACGCTCAACGGCGAGTCCGAGGAGTTCTCGGTACGCCTCGAGAACTGCCGCTCGACCGACGATGGCGCCATGGGCAGCAATGTGGTCGCCTCCGTACGGGGCAACATCGATTTCGCGGACTGCGTCTTCGAGCGCAGCCGCAGCTCGGGCATCAGCGTATCCAAGCCCGCCGATCGCGGCCTGGTGCGCTTCGAGAACTGCCGGGTCCTCGACTGCGCGGCCGGGCAGGCGAGCATCGCGCCGATCATGTTCGCCAGCGGCGGGGGCGCCGACGCAGGCGTGGGCGGCGTCGAGTTCGAGAACGTGCTGGTGCGCGACGCGCTGGAGCGCCGGCCGCTGGGCTACAATGACCGGGCGGGCGGCACCCCGGTGCGTGATGTCGCCGGCACGCTGATCGTCGAGCGCGACGGGCAGCGCACGCCCGTCGAGCTGACCGACGAGTTAGTGGCGCAGTGGCTGCCCGCGGCGGAGATGCGCGAGATCCCGCGGCTGAGCATCGAGGGGATGGCGCTGGCGCCGCTGGAGGCGGAGCTGCCGCCGGTGGCGGCCCAGCCGTCATTCTGGCCGATGGTGCGCGGCATCGGCAACTACGTGCTCTACGCCCAGGCGGGCGACGAGGTCTCGTTCACGGTCCACCATATGCAGGTCGGGCGCTACGCGGGCGGCGAGATGGCGGTGGCCATCACCGGGCCCGCGGGGGATGAGGTGCACCGGGCTACCGCGCCCTTCAAGGCAAACACTGTCGTTGGCTTCACGGCGCCGGTGACCGGCCTGTACCGCTTCACGCTCAACGCCCGCGGCAACCGCTCGCAGATCGCCGACGCCACGAACCCGACGGCGCTGGTCATGGAGGACAAGCCGGTGGGCCTGAACCGCTCGGGCGGCAGCTTCATCTTCTACGTGCCGCCCGGCACCACGCAGTTCGGCGTGCGCGTGGCCGGCCAGGGCACCGGCGAGGGCATCAAGGCGACGCTGCTGGACCCCCAGGGCGAGGTGTTCGGGCAGGTGGACAGCCAGTATGAGAACCACCAGTTCGAGGTCAGCCTCGATCCGCCGAGCGAGGGCCAGGTCTGGACGCTGCGGCTGGAGGGCCCGTCGGAGCTGGCGTGGGATGACCACTCGGTGGACCTGCGCGGCGTGCCGCCGCTGCTGTCGGCGGCGGGCACGACGCCGCTGGCGCCGGTGCCGTAGGCGCGATGATGCGCGAGACCGATGGCGCACAGGAGGAGAGACCAATGCATAGATGCGCGCTTGCGCTCGTGCTGCTGGCACTCGTGGCCGCGACGGCCTCGTGCCAGCGCAACCAGGAGATGATCGACCGTGTGGCCGCGGGCGAGGTGCAGGAGGCGAAGGCGTCGTGGTGGGGCTTCGACGCCGAGGACGCCACAGAGTGCCTGCAGGCCGCCATTGACTCGGGCGTGGCCAGGCTTATCGTCGAGGACATGGGCTCCCCGTGGATCGTGACGCCGATCAGACTCGCCAGCAACCAGGAGATCGTGTTCGAGGAAGGCGTCGAGGTGCTCGCCAAGCGCGGGGAGTTCCAGTCCACCAACGCTACCCTCGTCACCGCCTCGAACGTCGAGAACATCACGCTCAGCGGCTACGGCGCGACCTTCCGCATGTGGCAGGAGGACTACGACAACCCCGACCTGTATCAGCGGGCCGAGTGGCGCCACTGCGTGTCGATCCGCAGTAGCTCGAACATCAATGTCTACGGCCTGACGCTGCGCGACAGCGGCGGCGACGGCATCTACCTGGGGACCGCCACGCAATGGGTCACCAACCTCAACATTCACATCAAGGACGTGGTGTGCGAGAGCAACTACCGGCAGGGCATCTCGGTCATCACCGCCGAGAACCTGCTGATCGAGGACACCATCATGCGCAACACCGCCGGGACGCCGCCTCAGGCGGGCATCGACTTCGAGCCCAACAACCCGGAGGAGCGGCTGGTCAACGTGGTCATGCGCGACTGCCTGAGCGAGAGCAACAACAGCTACGGCTACGTGCTGGCCATCAGCCCAATGAACGCCACCTCCGAGCCGATCTCCATGCGCTTCGAGAACTGCCGGTCGGTCAATGACGCCGGGCAGGGGTTCTGCTACGCCGCCGGCGGCACCATCGAGACGGCCGTCGGCGGACTGGCGGAGTTCGTGGGCTGCAGCGTCGAGGGCAGCGGCGGCGCGGGACTCGCGGTCACCAAGCCCGCCGAGCAGGGCTTCGCACGCTTCGTGGACTGCTCGCTGATCAACGCCGGGCAGAACGACATCGCGCCCATCGTCTTCCGCAGCGGCCGCGACACCGACGACGCGGCGGGCGGGGCTGAGTTCGTCAACGTGCGCGTGCAGGATGCGCGTCTGCACAGGCCTATGGCCTACATCGACTATGGCGGCGTCGCCATCGCGGACGTGACCGGGAACCTGATTCTCATCGACGAACAGGGCACCGAGACCGAGGTGGAGCTGACGCCCGAGGTCGTGGCCGAGTGGATGCCGCAGATCGTGCTGCGCGACATCCCCCGGCTCAGTCTCGAAGGCGTCACGCTGGAGCCGATGGAGGTGCCTGTGGCTGCCGACACGACCCCGAGCTGGCCGTGGCAGCGGCGCGTGGGCACGTACATCGTCTACGCCGAGGCCGGCGACGAGGTGAGCTTCCTCGCCGAGCTGGCCCAGGTGGGCAACTACGCCGGCGCCGAGATGCCCGTGACCGTGACCGCACCCTCGGGCGAGGTGGTGCACGAGGCGGCGGTACCCTTCCAGGACCAGGC
>JALGUI010000294.1 GCA_029820915.1 Candidatus Zipacnadia bacterium
GAGGGCATCTACGGCGCCCTCGACGACTACGAGAGCTTCTCGAAGGCCATGGTCATCGAGATGATCATCGACGAGCACGACCTGCACGGCCCCGAGCTGGTCGGCTTCGGCGACGGCTACGTGGAGATCCAGAACGTCGCCGACGTGGGCGGGATCGCGATCGGCGTCGCCACCGACGAGGCGCGCCCCGGCGGGCTTGACGCCTGGAAGCGCAACCGGCTGATCGTGGGGGGCGGGGACGTCATCATCCCGGATTTCCGCGAGCACGAGCGCCTGCTGGCGTGGCTCTTCGCGGAGGACGCATCAGTGTCAGACGCCCAGTCGTAAGATAGGGGGTTGGTCAACGATGCAATTCGTTGGATTGGTCTTTGAGATACTGCTGTGCGGGGTGTGGTGGCTGCTCGCCATCTACATGCTGGTTGTCGGCATGACGGGCGTCGCAGTGGCGAACTTGGTACCCTCGGGTGCTGGTGAAGCGATCACTGGCCTTCTCTTCCTCGCGATAGCGTATCTTGTAGGCCACGGCGGACGGTCGCTGGCCCGCGACACGTTCCAGGAGTTACGGAGGGAGATCACGCTCGAGCGCTTCTCTGCCCATCCCCTCTCTGGCTGGCTGCGGCGGACGGGCTGGACGACACTGGTCGACCTTGGCTGGGATGAGAACCTGGCGCTGCCAGAGGCCAGCGGCTCAGATCAGCCCCGCAGCGAACACCAAGGGGGCACCGAGTTGTGCGGGCCACAGAGGCTCTGGCGCGCTGTGCGACGTGCGCTTGATTGGGCCGACGTCCGAGAGGCACTGGGGCTGGGGCGCGAGGCCGGCGACGCGGATGCCACCCGGCAGGCGCGCAAGGCATACGACGTCATGCGCGACTACGTGCTGGCCTACGGTGACAACTACGCGTCCTATGAGATCCTGAACCACTGGGACTGCATGCGAGTTGCCAGGAACTGCTACTGGCCAGCCGCGCTGATGACCGTTGCGGCACCACTCTATGTGGCACGCGAACTGTGGGGTTGCGGCCTCATTCTGCTCCTGCCCTTGACTTACGCTCTGGCAGTGACGCTGCGGAAACGCGTCTACCTGACGTTCATGGAACGCGCGAAGTACCTGCCTGAGGCGGTTCTGAGGGGCTTCGCCATCGTGAGTGCACGTCAGCCGCATCGCAACAAGCTCACCGACGAGACCACTGGCACCGAGGACGCCTCGGGGTCCGAGTGACGGTCACTTGGCACAGAGCATTCCAGGGAACTTACTGCCTTCGGCTGGTGGTCGAGGTGAGTCTGCATGGGCAAACAGTTCGGACACTTGGCTCCCTACGGGATAGAGGTCGTCGGCCGGACCATACGGCGGGGGATGGTAGAGGCAGGCGTATTCGACTTCGACGGCACGATCTCGTTCCTCAGGGCGGGCTGGCAGCAGGTTATGGGCGAGATGATGGTTCGCACGCTCACTGAGATCGAGAGATGGGAGAGCGAGGAGCAAGTCGCCGCCGCCGTGGAGGAAGTGATCGAGCGCACGGCGGGTGAACCGACCATCAGCCAGATGGGGGAGCTGCGCCGGCTCGTCGCCGAGCGTGGCGCACCTGCGCGTAGCGCCGAGGACTACAAGGCGGAGTACTTGGACGCCTTCGGTGTACGCGTGCGTGAGCGCATGCACCTGGTGGACTCGGGCCCAGCGAGCGTTGAGGACTACTTGGTTCCGGGGGCTGTCGGTGCACTCCGGTGGCTGCAGGCACGCGGGATCCCAATGTACATCGCAAGCAGCACTGACCAAACTGACGTTGAGCGGGAAGCGGGCTTCCTGGGTGTAGCGACGTACTTCAAGGCCATGTATGGGTCTGTCGCCGACCCGAATGCACATTCCAAAGCACGCGTCATCAAGATGGTGATGGAACGGCACGGCCTGCACGGCCCCGAGCTGGTCGGCTTCGGCGACGGCTACGTGGAGATCCAGAACGTCGCCGACGTGGGCGGCATCCCGATCGGCGTCGCCACCGACGAGGCGCGCCCCGGCGGGCTTGACGCCTGGAAGCGCAACCGGCTGATCGTGGCGGGCGCGGACGTCATCATCCCGGATTTCCGCGAGCACGAGCGCCTGCTGGCGTGGCTCTTCGCGGAGGAGTGACTATGCCGCACGAGACCTTCGACCGGAACCGCCTGCGCCTGAAGCCACTCGCCGAGCGCCAGCACGACCTCGATCTGTCGGTCATCATGGCGCTCGACGACGCGCCGGAGGCGGTCGATGACGAGGACCTCGCGACGCTGGCGGATCGCATCGTCGCCGCCCGCGAGCGCGGCGCGCCCGCACAACGTGCCGCGGTCATCTTCGCGCTGGGCGCGCACGTGATCCGCGCGGGCGTGCAGCGCTTCCTGATCGACCTCATGGAGCGCGGCGTCATCACGCACCTGGCGGGCAACGGCGCGGTCGCCATCCACGACTTCGAGTTCGCGCTCATCGGCGCCACCTGCGAGTCGGTCGCGAAGTACATCAGCGAGGGCCAGTTCGGGCTGTGGGAGGAGACCGGGCGGCTCAACGACATCGCGCGCGTCGCCGCCGATGAGGGCATCGGCTACGGCGAGGCGGTCGGGCGCGAGATCGCGACCGGCAACTTCCCGCACGCGGATATCAGCGTGCTGGCGGCGGCGTATCGGCTGGGCGTGCCCGCGACGCTCCACGTGGGCATCGGCTACGACATCATCCACGAGCACCCGAGCTGCGACGGCGCGGCCATCGGCGCGGCCAGCTACACCGACTTCCTGGTCTTCGCGCGCTCGGTGGAGGGGCTCGAGGGCGGCGCCTACCTGACCTTCGGCAGCGCGGTCATGGGCCCGGAGGTCTACCTGAAGGCGCTGGCGATGGCGCGCAATGTGGCCCACCAGGAGGGCCGGCGCATCGCGGACCTCACCACCGCGGTTTTCGACCTCAAGCCGCTGCCGGACGACTATCGGGAGCAGCCGCCGAAGTCCGACCCGAACTACTACTTCCGCCCCTGGAAGACCATCCTGGTGCGCACGGTCGCCGACGGCGGCGAGAGCTTCTACTTCCCGCTCGACCATGCGGTCGCCATCCCGAGCCTGTGGCGGCTGATCGTGGAGCAACTCGCCACGGAGAGGCGAGCGCCCGGTGACTGACCTGCGAACTGCCGACTACGCCGACCTGTCCGCGGATCGTCTGCGCGAGCTGCTCGACGGCTTCGCGGAGGTCTCGCTGGCCATCGTCGGCGGCATGTTCCTCGACCGCTATCTGATCATCGACCCGGCGCTGACCGAGCCGTCGCTGGAGACCGGCCTCGACGCCTGGCAGGTGGTGGGCAAGCGCCCGCAGCCGGGCTGCGCGGGCACAGTCACCAACAACCTGAGCGCGCTGGGCGTGGGGGAGATGCTGGCGATCAGCGTCATCGGCGACGATGGCGAGGGCTACGAGCTGCGTCAGGGCCTGCAGGCGACCCGCGTGGACACGGGCCGCATGATCGTGCGGCCGGAGCTGATGACGCCGACCTACACCAAGCCGATGGTGCGCGCGGCCGACGGCACCGAGCGGGAGCTGAGCCGCTTCGACCTGCGGAACCGCGCGCCGACCTCGCCCGAGGTCGAGGACGCGGTCATGGCTGAGCTGCGCGCGGTGGCGCCGGAGGTCGATGGCGTGATCGTGGCCGACCAGGAGGACGTGCCCGACCGCGGCACGATCACCCCGCGCGTGGTCGATGAGCTGGCGCGCCTCGCCGACGAGCGCCCGGAGACCGTCTTCTGGGCCGACTCGCGCGGCGACATCGGGCGCTTCCGCAACCTCATCATCAAGCCCAACAGCTTCGAGGCCTGCCGCGCTGCGGGGATGGAGGTCAAGGGCGAGCCGTCGCTCGAAGAGGCGGTCGAGGCCGGGCGGCGGCTCTTCGAGCGCAACGGCCGGCCGGTGGTGGTGACGGTCGGCGCGGCGGGCATGGTCATCTGCGCCGAGGACGGCGCCACCCACGTGCCCGCGGTGCGCGTCGAGGGCGAGATCGACATCGTGGGCGCCGGCGACAGCACCACCGCCGGGATGGTCTCGGCGCT
>JALGUI010000295.1 GCA_029820915.1 Candidatus Zipacnadia bacterium
GCTCGGGCGGTACGACGAGGCGCGCCGCGAGTTCGCTCAGGCGCGGCGCCTGGGCATCACGGTCGAGCCACCGCCCATGCCGGATCATGACGATGGCTCGGAGTAGTCGGCCCGGCTCGCCTCAGATGCCGCGCAGGTAGTCCACCGCCGCCCGGATGTCACCCACCGGGTCATCGCCCACCTCGCGCTCAATGGCGTAGAAGCCCTCGAAGCCCGCGTCGTCGAGCAGGCTCGTCCAGCGCTCGAAGTCCACCCAGCCGGTGCCCAGCGGCACCTCCTGGTACTGCCCATCGTCCTCCACCAGCGCGTCCTTGGCGTGGCAGTGCACGACGAACTCGCCGAGGGTCTTCGCGCCCTCGACCGGCTCGTAGTGCTCGAGCGCCCACTCCCGATCGTACTCCTCCCCCGCGCGCTTCGCCAGCAGCGCGGGCCAGATGACGAGGTTCGCCGGATCGTAGTTGACGCGGATGGCCTCGCTGCCCACGGTCTCGATCAGGCGGCGGACGATGCGCGGCGGCTCGGGGCCCATCTCGATGGCGACACAGGCGCCGACGGACTCCCCGTGCGCGGCGAGGCGCTCCATCGCGCGCACCATGTTGTCCCAGCCCGGATCGCTGGTCTCCCAGGGCATGATGCCCACGTGCGCGCCCCAGATGCCACACTCGAGATCGGCGGCGAGTTCGAGCAGCCGCTTGCCCTCCTCGACGTTGGCGTCCCAGTTCTCCTCCTCGCACAGGTCCACGCCGCCGCCCCACTTCATGATGGCGGAGATGGTCACGCCCAGCGACTCGACGTGCCGGACCAGGTCCCTGCGGTCCTGCGCGCTCAGGTTCTCCGGCTCGAAGGGCCCGGAGGCGCTGAGGTGTACGCCGCCGATGCCCCAGCCCGCCACCAACTCCATGGCCTCGTAGCGGTCCATACCCAGGTTGTTGAGCTTCGCCGCGATCCTCGCATCGTCCATCGTCCGTCCTCCAATCGTGCGGATGGCGTCGGCCGTCACACGTCCCGGCTTCCCAGCGTCATCTCCTCGAACGAGCGCGACTCCAGCCCCCGGCGACCAGGAGCATCGAGCGCGGCGAGCGCTGCGCGACATCCGCGGCCAGCGCCCCGAAGAAGGCGCGGCGCAGGCCCCGGCGGCTGCTGCAGGCCATGACGACGATGTCGTGAGAGGGCGCGGCCTCAAGCACCTCGTGGACGCGTGAGTCGGCGGCGACCGCGCGGCAACTACACTCCCCGGGCATGGTGTCGCACTCGGGCCACTCGCGGACCTCGCGCTCCGCGTCCTGCAGTTCCCCCAACCCGCACTCGGCGGGCATCAGGCGCAGGAAGGTGATCTGATGTTCCTCGACCGCGCCCAGCGCCGCCACCACAGGCCGCACGGTGAGGTAGTCCTCCGGGGTGCTCACCGGCACCAGGATGCGATCGGTGTGCAGTGGTCCGATGAACCTGGCCACCACCACCGGGCAGAGCGCGTCATGGGCGAGGGCGTCCACGATCGTGCCGAAGCGCGGTGCGGTGGGCGCCAGCGGGTGGCCCACCACGATGGCCTGGGCGTCGGTCTCCTCGGCGACGCGCAGCACGCCCAGCGCGACCTCGTTGGCGAACTCGACCTCGGTGTTGAGCGGATAGCCGAGGCTGTGGGCCTCTTCGTCGGCGATGCGGAACAACCGCACGGCCTCCTGGTCGCGAGCGCTGTGCCAGAAGTCATCAGGGTGGCAGGAGGTGCACACGCGTACCGCAGTCGGGTCGGCGCGGTAGTGATGAGCCAGGAGCACGCCGATGCGTGTGAGGCCGGGCGCAGTGTCCGGGTGACCGACCCCGATGAGCACACTGCCGTCGGTGCGCGAGTGCGGCGTGAGCTTGGGCCACGTCCACGGGACCACGTCGATGCCATTCAGTTTACGGCCGGACGCGACCGCCCGCGCGTCCGTCTCCGCGGCGGGTGAGCCCACTTCGCCGGCCCGGATCAGCATCATCCGCACCAGCGGCGGCCCGAACAGCTCGTTGATAACGACACTGGCGACGACCAGGTTGATGACCAGGGCGCGGATCGGCTCGAGGGTGGGGTCCTGCCGCACCAAGTACGCCAGCCCGATGGCCAGACCGGCCTGAGGCAGCAGCCCGAGGCCGATGGAGCCGGCGCGCTCGGGCGACATGGGGACGGAGCGCGCGCCCAGCCAGGCCCCGAAGTACTTGCCCGCCGCCCGCGCCAGCACGAAGACCGCGCCGAGGGCGCCGGAGGCGATCAGCTCGCCGAGATGGAGTTGAGCCCCCGCGAGCGTGAAGAAGATGCCGTAGATGGGCGGCTCGAAGTCGTTGAGCGCCCGGAAGGCGCGCACGTCGCGCCGATCCCGGTTGACCACCGCGAAGCCCGCGGCCATGCCCGCAAGCAGCGACGACAGGCCGAGGAAGTCGGCAAGGCCGCCACAGAAGAAGACCGCCGCCAGCGCCACGATCAGCACGTCCGCGCGCTGGTGCAGGCGGTGGACGATGAAGTCGCAGGCGAGGCCGACGCCCACCCCCAGAACGAGCGAGCCCAGCGTGACGGTGACGGGCCGGAGCGCCACGGCGATGGTGGCGCCACCGGCCGTCCCCAGCAGGACCTGGGCGGCGGCGACCGACAGCCCGAACAGCGTAACGCTCAGCGCGTTGTTGACCACGACGTTGGAGAGCACCAGACGCGACACGGGGCCCGTCGCCTCGAGCTCACGGATGACGGCGACCGTCGCCGCCGGCGCGGTCGCCACCGCAACCGACGCGCATACCAGGCCCACCGCAACGGCGTAGGCCGTGCCGCCGTCGGCGCCGCCGGCATCGGTCAGCCACGCCACCAGGCCCACACCCAGCCCGACCAGCACGAAGGCGCCGACCGACTCCCCGAGGCTGACCCGCACCAGCGCCTTCGCCGACGCCCGAAGCTGCTGCAGATCGAAGCGCTCGCCGATGCCGAAGGCCACCAGCAGCAGCGCGATGGTCGTGAAGACGTGCAGCCGGTTCTCGAGGATGTCCGTGCTGATCAGGTCCAGGCCCGATGGGCCGAGCGCGACGCCGGCCACAATATACCCGGTGATCGACGGCAGGTGCAGCGCCTTGGCCAGGCGCGCCAGGGCGAAGCCGGCGGTCAGCAGCAGGCTGAGTGCGAAGACGACGTTGGTGTCGATGGCTGTCTCACCCGAGTCAGGCCATGGGCGAACCGCCCGCGCGCGCGAAGACCGCGCCGCACGGGCCGTGCGTATTGAACACGGGAAGAGCGGGCCGAGTCAAGCGACAGTGTGTGCCCCCCCCGCCGCGCCGGTCCGAGCATCGGGCGCGGAAGCGACCGCGACTTGCCCCGCGGCCACCACCTCACGAGCCATAGAGCCTATGCAGCGAAACGCCATCTTTTGCCACTCTAATGAACCATGATTCGGCCCGCAGGATAGCACCGACCCGGCGTTGGGGATTCTCCTGACGAACGGACGTTCACCGTCGTTTTCCACACGAAGGCGGTCCGTGGAGGCGGTTCTCCACCTGGTTTTCCACAATTCAGGTGGGAAAGCCAATCGTCGGGAGGTCAAGTCGGACAAGGCTTTCGGGGATTCTGCGCCATCGAGTATTAACGTCAAGGCGCGGATCAACGGGGGCCGAATCGCGCGCTATGATGGCAGTTGAAGGGCCGAATCGACCTGCATCGACAGGTCATCGGGGCCGCGCCGCCACATCTCATGGAAGCCCGCGGCGGCGATCATCGCGGCGTTGTCGGTGCACAGGAACATGGGCGGGAAGTGGGCCGTGACGCGTGCCCGCCGCGCGGCCCGTGTCATGTCGCGGCGCAGCGTGCGGTTGGCGGCCACCCCCCCGGCCACCAGGATCTGTCGCACGCCGAAGTGCCGCGCCGCCTCGATCGCCTCGCGCACCAGACAGTCCACCACCGCCTGCTGGAAGGCCGCCGCCAGGTCGGTGACCGAATGCCCGCAGCCCTCCAGCCCGGCGGGCCCGACGATGCGCACCAGGGCGGTCTTCAGGCCCGCGAAGCTGAACTCGAAGCCCTCCTTCGTGTCGGGCGGAGTGCCCGCCCGAGGCGATCAGCGCCAGCGCCGGGAAGTGCGGCGGCGCGGGCTCATGGTCGCCCGCACCGAGCAGGAACGAGGAGGTGATGTGGCCCGCGATGTGGTCGATCCCCACCAGCGGCAGCCCCGTCGCCAGCGCGTAGCCCTTGGCCGCGCTCACCCCCACCAGCAGTGACCCGACCAGGCCCGGCCCGCGCGTGACGGCGATGAGAGGTCGTCCCAGCGAACGTGCGCCTGCTGCAGAGCCTGCTCGACCACCGCGGTGATCAGCTCCGCGTGCCGGCGCGACGCCACCTCGGGGACGATGCCGCCGAAGTGCGCGTGCATCTCCTCCTGCGACGCCACGATGTTGCTGACGATCTCGCGGCCGCCGCGGACTACCGCCGCCGCCGTCTCGTCGCACGAGGTCTCGATGCCCAGCACCAGGCCGGCGTCACTGAGCGACAAGCCTCAGGCTCCTCTCCCGCCGCCAGCGCTCCCAGGCGGCCTCGACCCGCGCCCGGCCTTCCGGCGTCGCCAGGCCGGCGATGCGAGCGAGCACGGCATCCTCGCCGGTATCCGAGTAGTACTGCGGCCGGATGCCGGCAGGTGCGAAGCCGA
>JALGUI010000296.1 GCA_029820915.1 Candidatus Zipacnadia bacterium
CGCGCGGTGCGCATCGTGCTGACGGTCCAGCGCCGGCGCGGCCCGGAGGCGACCATCGAGGTCGAGCGCGCGGCGCGAGCGCCGGCCGGCCGGCTGACGGCGCTGGCGGAGGCGGTGGGCTGGGCGGTGCAGGTGATGGGGCGGATCGGCCACGAGCTGGGCTGGGCGCGCGACGAGTGGACGGCGCTGTCGCGCCTGGGCGAGAGCGTGGCGGCCGGCGTGCCGGAGGACGGGCTGGCGCTGCACGGGCTGCGCGTGCCGGGCCTGGGCCGCGGACACATCCTGGCGCTGCTGGGAGCCGGGATCACCAGCAAGGCGGCGCTGGCCCACGCGGACGCCGACACGCTCGGGGAACTGCTCGGCCCGGCGCCGGCCGGTCGAGCGCTGGCCGTCGCGTGTGGAGTGCCGATGGACCCGCGCGAGAGCAGGCGTCGGGAGCCGAAACCCGCCACCGCGGACAGCGCCCCCTCGCCCGCGCGGCCGGCCGAGCGCGGCGGCGTGCTGGTCATCGACGGCCGGCGGCCGGACCGCGTGCTGCTGGGCGACGAGGCGGTCGCCCTGCGCCCGGCCGAATTCCGGCTCCTCCAGGTGCTGGCCACCAGCCCACAGTCCTGCGTGGGCTACGAGGCGATCTACGAGGGCATGTGGGGGGACGAGTGCTTCGTCGAGCCCGCGCAGATCTACTCGCACCGATCGCGGCTGGCCAAGAAGCTGGGCGAGGCGTGTCCGGGCGGGCGGGAGCTGCTGCGCACCATCCCCAAGCGCGGCCTGATGCTCGATCTGCCACCCGAGCGGGTAGAGGTGCGATAGGGCTGGTCTCGCAACCCGCGGCGCTTCTCCTCCCCTCCGACGCATCCAGCTACGTCACCGGCGCGATGATCGTCGCCGACCTCCGCCGATAGTACGTGGGGCGGGGGCGCCAGGCGGGGCGGGCCCTGTGTCAATGCCGTGCGATCTGACCACAACGACCGTGTCGGGCCGACCTCGTTGCGGTCCTTCGGACCGCCCCTCGTGCGGCCCCTCCGTACGACAACGACAAACGACCGGGCGGGCTAGGAAGCCCGCCCCTCCTGACGGCGACGACGAACGGCGAACGACCGTGTTCGGCCGACCTCCGCCGACAGCACGTGCGGCGGGGGCGCCAGGCGGAGGACGCCCTGTCCTGTTGGTCTCGTCGTTCCGTAGGACAGCCATCCCGGTTACGTTCAGAAAGCCCTGCCCGCGGTGCCTGTCAATGCCGTGCCTGTCAATGCCGTGCGATCTGACGGCAACGACCGTGTCGGGCCGACCTCGTTGCGGTCCTTCGGACCGCCCCTCGTGCGGCCCCTCCGTACGACAACGACAAACGACCGGGCGCGCTCGAAAGCGCGCCCCTCCTGACGGCGACGACGAACGGCGAACGACCGTGTTCGGCCGACCTCCGCCGACAGCACGTGGGGCGGGGGCGCCAAGCGGAGGAATGTCACCCCGTGACCTCGGCCCTGCGCATGCGATCGATGGCCGCCTGCTTGATGCGACAGACCTGCGATTCCGAGATGCCGAGCATCTCGGCGATCTGTCGCTGTGATATGCCTCGCACGAGCCACCTGATGACCATGCGCTGCCTGCGCGTCAGGTCCGCGTCCACGACGATCCCTCCCAGCCTCGCCTCGACTTCGCCGATGCTGTGAGGGGCGGGCACGCGGTCGATCCCCGGGCGCTCGCGCTCGCTCAGCAGGTTCATCCAGCGCTCGGTGTAACAGGGGTACTCGCCGCGCCCGTGTTCGCGGATGCTCTCGGCCAGCAGGTCGTCGGCCCGCCGCTCGAGCGCCCGGCAATCCTCCGCATTCCCATGCATCGCCCGACCCTCCATGTGCATAGGCGTCTTCGTGGGTCGGGCCCATGGTAGCGGGAAGGCGACCTTGAAATCCTGTGAGGGGCCGTGCAGACGGCGGTCAGAAAGCGTGCAGCGGGGCGGGTGGCTCAGCGCGGGGGCTCGATGGCGAAGAGGTCGAGGGCGCCGAGGGGCTGGGCCATCATCTGATCGTCCCACAGGGGGTGAGCGGCGGGGGTCGGCACGAGCTCGCGCGCGATGAGGACGAAGCTGGGGTGCTCGTCGCGCAGCCTGATGCGGTCGAGGGCAAGTGCGAGTTCGTAGAGGGTGTTGCCGTCGATCGCCGGGTAGACCTCGACAATACCGGTGCGGTCGGGGATGCCCGCGAGTTCCTGCTCCACCTCGGCGGCCGAACGCATGCCGGGCCGGTCGATGCGCTTGAGCCGGACGCTCTCCCCGGCTCGGCCCATGGCGGCGGCGATCTCCTCGATATCCTGGTCCGCGGCGCCCACCACTATCTTCGGGTCCACGAACTCCGGGCCGAGGCGGCGCTCGAGTCGCATCATGGCGATGATTCGATCGGTGGGCGCGATGCCGATGTTGGCGAGGACGAAGTCGTCGAAGCTGAGTTCGCGACGGAGTTCCTCGAGCAGATTGGGGACGCCGGCACAGAAGAAGTTGGCGCACTTGGCAGGTTTGGCGTCGTTGCAGATGCAGCCGATGTCGTCGAGGTAGAACAGACAGGGAGGCGGCGCGATGCGGCGTCCGTGGAAGCGGAAGCCGGCATCATCGCCGGAGAGGTTCACGAGCGCGCCGAGGCCACCGCGGAAGCGGGCGAGGGCGTTGAGGGTGTTGGAGCGGATGGCCGAGAACACCAGCAGACGGCGGAGCTCGTCGAGTCGCAGATCGAAGTCGGTCCGCAGCCAGGCGACGAAGTCGGCCCAGTCACGAACGTTGCCGCGCAGCGCGGCCAGGTCCGAGGCGTCCGCCTCGTCCTGCGAGGCGGCGAGCAGGTCAGTGACCTGCTGAACGACGCGCAGGTCGGTCTCAAGGCGGTCGGCGACCCTGTACAGGCCCCGACGCACGCGCCCCTCGAACTCCTCGTCGAGGAGCATGCCCCTGAGGAGCCGGCGCAGGTCCTGCCCGCCCATCATGGTCATCTGCCGGCAGCACTTGTTCTCGCACGCGCCGCACACGGCGTCGATGATGCGCTGGCGACGCTCAGACGACTCCTGGATCCTGCGCACGAGCTCCTCGCCGGTCAATCCCGTGCCCCCTTGCATCCGGCGTCCGGCGCGTCAGGCGCCGGTGACGAACTCCGCGACGAACTGCTCGTTGACCGAGACCCCCAGCCCGGGTCCGTCGGGCACGACGACGAAGCCGTCCTCAAGACGCAGCGGCCGGTCAAGCAGCCGCTCGCTAACGGGCGTTGGCGTGGCCTCGACCTCGGTCATCAGGCAGCCCGGCAGCGTGACGGCCGCGTGGCCGGAGGCGATCGCCGCGATCTGCGACGCCCAGTTGTGCGGACTGATGCGCACGCCGAACCAGCGCGCGAGCTCGGCGGTCTTGAGCAGCCCGGTGATGCCGCCGCAGATGCGAACATCGGGCATGGCGATGTCGAGCGCGCCGGCTCTGAAGGCGTGCAGGAAGGCGCCGGGCGAGCGCAGGCGCTCGCCCCCGGCGATGGGCGTGTCGAGGGCGTGACGCAACGCGACGTAGTCGCTCCAATCGCCCGGGGGCATCGGCTCCTCGTACCAGAACGCCTCGTGGCGGTCGAGCGCGGCGCCCACCTCGAGCGCGGCGTCGCGGTCCTCGCAGGCCTGATTCGCGTCAACCAGCACGGGGACCTGCGGCCCGACGGCGTCGCGGACCGCGTCGAGCAGGGCCAGATCGCGCTCGAGCCCCGCGCCGAACTTGACCTTCAGCGCGTGGAAGCCGCTGCGTAGCATCTCTCGGGCCTTCCGGGCCGCGACCTCGGGTTCCTCGAGGTAGATGCCGGTGGCGTAGGCGTCGAGCCTCTCGAGGCGCCGCCCGCCCAACATCCGGTAGACCGGCAGGCCCGCGGCGCGCCCGGCCAGGTCCCACAGCGCGATGTCAAGGGCGCTGAGGGCGGCGGCGCCGCCGGGCGGCGGCTGCTTCAGGCCGGTCAGGCGATCGACCATGCGCTCCCACAGGGCGCCGCGGTCGAGGGGGTCGGCGCCGACGACAATGGGCGCGAGCAGCTC
>JALGUI010000297.1 GCA_029820915.1 Candidatus Zipacnadia bacterium
CGCCGCGAGCTGCGGATAGCCGTCGTCGGCATCGAGCCACCCACGGGCGTCACACTCGACGGACAGCCGGTCGTACGCAGCGCCTACGGCCCGCGCCCGCGCTGGCACTGGGACGCCGACGGGGCGCTCTTGATGATCGAGCTGGGCATGCGCGACTTGGGGCCGGTCGAGGTGGAGGTGCGGTAGACGAGACCGGGTCGCGGCCGCCGTCGCCCTCCGTGGCACGGGGGTTCGCTTCGCGAACGCCCGTCGCACGGAACGACAAACGACCAGGCGGGTGCGTAGGCCCACGCCTCCAGACGGCAGCGGCACGCAACCCGCGAACGGCCCGCTCCTGGCGAGGAGCTCGACTACCGGCGCTTCACCGCGGCGTACCCCTGACCGGGCCGACCTACGCGGGAAGCGCCGGCCGGGGTGCTGCCCGGGTGCCCCTGCGTTCGGTCGGTCCCCGGCCCGTCTACCGTGTGACCCGCAGCGGCTGGAGCGCCGTGACGGCGTTGCCGCTCGCGTCGCGGGCGGTGATGCGCACGAGGTACGTGCCGGCCGGCACCGCCAGCCCGGCCTGGGAGCGGCCATTCCACGCCACCGTGGTGGTGCCAGGCAGCATCACGCGATCGACCACGATCACCCGCACCGTGCGGCCGGCGATGTTGAGGACCTCCGCGGTCACTGCCGCGTCCGCCGAGAGCGTCACGAGCAGCTCGGCGCCCGCGGACGTGGGCGTGGCCAGCACCGAGGCGGCCAGCGCCGCCGGTCCCCCGCCGGTCCGGGTGACGATGATGCTCACGATCGGGCCCCAGTGACAGGCGCTGTCGTAGGGACGCGCCAGGCCCGGCGAGGCTGCATCCCGCGCCGGCGAGAGACAGGCTCAGTAGCCATCGCAGAACAGCACCATCTCGACGCCTCTCACAGTCCACGGCGCACACGTGCCATCTGGCAGAGGCATGCGAGCGTATCCCTCTGCCGAGCTCGGACGATGGCGGCTGTTGAGGACGTCTCGCATCGCCTTGACGAAGCGGCTGCCCGCGAACTGGCAGCGCCAACTGCCGTAGCCATTGCGCCACCTCAGAATGAGGTCACGTGGCCTGGTGCCGCCGCGGCCAGGGACAGCTCCGATGTCGCGCAGCGCGTCCGGGACTTCCGCTGCTCCGGCAGCCGCCAGTAGCTGATCAAGCCGCCAGACGATGGCCGTGGACACGCGGCTGTCCCAGATCGCCTGCGGGTGCCGGTCGGGCATGCCCTCTAGATGGACCGTAGCAAAGGCAGCGACCTTGGTCCATCCGCTGTTCATCGGGGCCTCCCGGAAGAGACGACGGTCTTGCAGCGCATTCCAGAAGACCTGGCCGACGGTGCTGGGCGCCGGGTCGTCCTGAGGTACGCTCCCCCACTCGAAGATTGCCAGTGCGAGTCCAACTGCGCGGGTCGCCTCCGAATCGGACCAACGCCTCACATCCTCAAGTCTTCGGGCCAGAACTGCGGCCTCCTCGAACAGCGGAGCGAGGAAAATGCAGGTCTGTGCATAGCCTACGTCTGGAGTTGGCCAGAAGTAGCTGAGAAGCCGATCAGACCAACCGGTCACTGGTCTGCCCGTCTCGATCCGCCGTACAAATGCCTGATGTGGCTCGCGCTCGATCCACTCGACCAGAGCTCGCGCAAAGCACTCCGTGTCGCCAGTGGCCAGGCCCTCGGACGTCAGAGCCGCCAGGTCTTGCGGGATGTGATCGAGCTGCACGGCCGACGATGGGGGAACAGCAGATGCGCTTGGCGCGAGACGACCCGGTACGGCAGGTCTGGCGCCTCGCGCCTGAGGGCGCGACCGACTGGCGTTGCCGCAAAGGAGAGGCTGGAGGTCCGAACGTGCCTGGTCGATCAGTGCTTCACGGCGGGCTTCCGGCTCTTGGCTCCACCACTGCAGGGCGAACTCGGTAAGCCGCGCGCCCTCGACGCGTCTTCCGCTGGCCGGGTTGATGGTCTTGGCCGGCAACAGCAGGTGTTCGTTGGCCCGGAGGAAAGGACGCGTCGCCTGCATCGTGTTGCGGTAGCTGTCCGGAACGAGACACCGGCACAGAGCGTCAAGCCCGAACTGCAGCCCCTTGTCCAGAAGGCTGTCGAAGCACTCCGCGCGGTGGCATCGTGGCATCGCGTCTGCACACCAGTCCCAGCCACCAGGCCCGACCAGTTGCCCCAAGGCCTGCCACGCACCGATGAACCGGATGTCAGGAACGGTGTGTTCGTTGGCGTGGGGGAAGCGCATAGGCAGATCATCGCCTCCAAGCGTCCATGGGCACTGGCACGCAAGCCGTCTTCCGCCAGATCAGACAATGGCAGGGGCGACACGCGCACTGTAGGGCTCGCCTCGCACGCTGATGGAGGCCGGCCTTGCCTGAGAAGTCGATGCGCTCGTAGTAGGTTCCGGGGTGGACAACGACAGTGTCACCGTTCGCCGCATCATCGATGGCGTCCTGGATGGACTCGCCGGGGTACACATCCCAGTGTGTCTGAGCGCGCGCCGGGGCGGGGGGTAGACACAGCATCACAACAAGCCCCGGTAGCGCCCAACAGGTGCAGCGCGCAGGCCACGAGGTGCGCGAAGTACTCATTACAGCGTCACCCCCACACTCGCATCGTCCGACCACCGCGGTACCGCAATTGTACCACTAATGCCGCGCGCGCGCAAGGAGATCGAACGTCGGGACCATCGGGGCCCGTCGGTCGGCGACACCGCCACCCGCCGTTCGCATCCTCAGCCGCGCCGTTCACTCCTCCGGCGCCACCAGCCGATCCGCCGCCAGCGACCAGTACGGCGGCAGCGCGGGGTCGAGCTTGATCGTGTAGTCCTCGAACGCCACCTCATCGACTCCCTCAGTTGCCAGCGACCACGCTCGCCCATCCTGGCCGTCCCCGACCGTGATGGGCATCTCCATGTCCCCAGTGCGCTGCGTCTGCTCGACCGCGGCCTCGGTGCCGTCGGGATCGAGGACGCGCACCCGCACCTGCTCACCCGGCCACGAGCCGTGGAAGCGCAGCGTGAACTGCTCGGTGCCCTCTGGCACCCAGAAGTAGACGGGCGAGGTGGCGTAGATGAAGCCGATGCCGGGCGCGGCAACAGCGGCGTGGTCGTTGAGCGGCGTCACCTTCGCATTGTTCTTGCTGGTCTGGATGACCAGCGGATAGGTCCCGGCACGCTCGACCGGGATCTCGATGTCCGCCGACTCGCCCACCGGGATCTCGCCGCGCGCAAGCACCTCGTCGTCGAGGCCCACCAGCACCCAGGTGATCGGCGCGTCATTGTTACCGACGCGCCTGGTGTCGATGTGCGCGCGGAAGCTCTCCCCCGCCTCGAGCGCCGCCGCGATGGTGTAGCCGCCGCGGAGCGAGAAGTGCAGGCCCTCGGCCAGCGGCGCGACCTCGTCGGCCACGCCTCGCAGCGCCTCGCCACCGTAGCCCTCGGTGACCTCCCAGCTCCGGCTCTCGATGAAGGCGCAGAAGTTCAGGTTCGAGACCCCGGTGCCCTCGATCTCGCGGCGGTAGTCGGCCAGGTCGGTCACGGCCCGCGAGGCGGCGAAGGGCGACGACTCTGCATCCGCTCCGGCCACCAGCCGCGCCACACGCGCGCACAGACGCGCGTGCTCGAGGCCGGTCTGCAGGAACTGCACGCGCGCGGCGTACGGCTCCTGACCGTCCACGAGGGCCGCAGCCTCGGCGAGGATCGCGGCGCCTTCATCGAGCGCCTCCTCGGGGAACAGCCGGTGCGCCGCCATGGCGTAGCGCGACCAGTTGACCAGCGAGTTGGTGTCGGCGTACTCCGGCAGCGCCCGCAGGGCGGTCACGTGGCCCTCCCAGTAGTCGAAGTACTCGCGCACCCTGTCCGCCGCCGGGCCGAAGCCCGAGTAGTACTCGCCCAGCAGCTCTTCGATGTCCTTCTGTGGCCGGGTGTGCAGGCGCATGAGCGCGTACAGGTTCGTCCCCTGCGTGGCCCACTGGCCATTGAGCGAATCGAAGTCCGTGGCCATCATGCCGTTGGCG
>JALGUI010000298.1 GCA_029820915.1 Candidatus Zipacnadia bacterium
CGCCTCTGGCGCCGTGGGGGAGGGGAGAGCTTGTTCCGTCGCGCCCGTCGCCATCTTGCGCGTTCTCTTGGCCGCGCGCGCCCACAATTCCTGCCGGGCCCCCTGCCGTGTGCGCCCGTCGCCCCGCCGCCGGAGAGTCGTGTGCCGCCAACGCCCTCGTTGGCGGAGAACGACCGGGCGGGCTGGGAAGCCCGCCCCTCCTTACAACTGATAGCTCTCGAAGTGATTCGCCCCTCGGCGTCGAACCACCACCTGTCGCCTATCGCCACACCCACGGAGCCCGCCGATGACTCCACGGCAGCGCATCCTCGAAGCCGTTCAGCGCCGTCCCACCGACGTTCGCGCCGTTGGCAACGCCGTGTCCGTCGCCACCGTACAGCTCATGGAGGCGACCGGCTGCTTCTTCCCGGACGCGCACACCGACGCCGAGCTGATGGCCGGCCTGGCAGCGGCGGGCCACGAGCTGCTCGGCTACGACACCATCGCGCCCGTGTTCTCGGTGCAACAGGAGGCCGACGCGCTCGGCTGCGAGGTGGACTGGGGCCGCCTGGACCTCATGCCCGAGGCCACGGTGCATCCGTGCCGCACCGCCGATGACATTCGCCTGCCCGCCGACCTTCTCGCGCACCCTGGGCAAGGTCTTCGGGCCATGGACGTTGGCCTATCACCTGTTCGGTGTCGAGGACTTCCTGGTGATGACGCTCGACGACCCGGACGAGGTGCACCGCATCCTGCGCGCGCTCATGCCGCTGCCGGCGCTGTTCGCTCGCGCCCAGCTTGACGCCGGCGCGGACCTGATCACGCTCGCCGACCATGCCACCGGCGACCTCGTGGCGCCGGAGATGTATCGGGACTTCCTCTGGCCGCTGCACCGGGAACTCGCGAAGGAGATCCCTGGGCCGGTGATCCTGCATATCTGTGGCGACACGCTGGATCGCATCGCCTGGATCTCGCGCTCGGGCCTTGCGTGCTTCCACTTCGAGTCCAAGGTCCCGGCGGCGAAGGCGCGCTGGGCGGCGGGTGATCGCATCGCCCTCATGGGCAACGTGAACAACCCGGCCACATTGCTGTACGCCACGCCCGACGATGTCGCCGCCGAGGTGGAAGACTGCCTGACCGCCGGCATCGAGATCATCGCACCCGAGTGCGCGGTGCCCCTGACGACGCCCACCGAGAACCTGCGGGCCGTTGTTGAGGCAGCGCGCGCCTGAGCGCATATCGAGCTCATCGCGCGCTCTACTATCTCCAGCGCCTGCGTATGCGCATAACCTATCTTATGTCATCTATCGCGCTGGCGCGCTGTTGCGGTTGCCGTCTGCTATCGTGCCCTGCTGTGTCCTGCCTTGTGCTGCGATTCGCTATCGTTCCCTCCGGAGGCCATCATGCGCACCATCGCGCTGATCGCATTCATCACCGTGACCTTCGCCGTCGCCGCGTGCGACCAGGACTTCGACACCCACGCGCGCGTCATCGCCGGCTACACCGGCGCCTTCCTGGGCGCTGAGGACGAAGCCTGGCGCGACTACCTGCCGCTGCTCACCGAGCACGGCTTCACCGCCATCGACCTTAAGCTTCACCCGGCGAACTTCGACATGGCCGACCCGGCCATGCGCGAGTTTGTGCACGCCGTCGCGCACGCCGTCGATGAGGCCGGCCTCGACTTCTACATCTACCTCTACGACCGCGGCGCCGACCGCGATCCGAACAACCCGGCCGGCCCGAGCTTCGTCGGCCCGGACGGCGTCGCCAACCAGCGCATGCACTGCATGTACACGCCCAATACCTGGCTCAATCTGTTCGAGCGTGTGTTCTATATGGCCGAGCGCTCCCTTGAGGTCCCCATCGCCGGCGTGAAGATCGACGTCGAGCATCTGCAGAACTACACCCCGTGCGTCTGCGATGAGTGCTTCGGTGGCTTCGCGCGCAGGTGCCTTGCCGACGAGGGCCTGGTGGTGCAGCAGGCCCCCAACGTCCCGCCTGCAGAGCGCTGGGCGTGGATCGAGCAGCATGGCGGCGAGGCGGCCTACCTGGGCTATCTCGAGAGCCGCATCGATGTTGCCGCGGTGCAGTATGAGCAGCGCGCGCACACCATCAACCCGGACCTGCGCCTGGGCATCATGCCCATCAGGGACACGCTCATGCACCGCCCGTGGATCCGCCACCTCGCCACCGAGCGCGCCCCGGCGATCATGGACTCGTGGGTCATGTACGGCGGCCTCGGCTGGACCGACGCCGCGGCGGAGGGGCAGGCGTTCGTCACAGGCCTGAACCCGCACAACCTCTTCGTCCCGTGGTTCCGTCCCAACACCTACCGCCCCGCGGACATGGGCGCCCACGCCTTCGTGGCCGGGGTCATGGCCGATGGCTACAACATCTGGCAGCTCAACATGCTCCATCCCGACCAACCCGCCGCCAACCGCGCCGCCTACGCCCTGCCCGCCGACTACGCCGATCCGATGCTCTACTGGCAGGCGTTGGGCGATGCGAACCGCCGGGTGCGCGAGTGGCTCGCCGAGCCGCGCGAGATCGCCTGGGAGCCGATCGACATGCTGGTCGCGGCGGTCGATGTTGCCGGCATCACCATCCCCGACCTCGCGCCGGTCGCCACCGACCTCCCCGAGCCCGAGCAGCTCCCCTCCCCCACCTCGCTGCGCGGCGTGAACACCCTCTACGTTCACGTCGGCGACCGGGCCGAGCCGATCCGCATTGACCTGCGCCACGTCTCCGGCGACGCCCGGCCCCGCCCCATCGGTTGGGCGCTGGTGGGCCGGCCCGGCGAGGCTCTGGCCAAGGGCGAGGTGCAGCCGGGCGAGACCGCCGAGCTGTCCCTCCAGGTCCCGGCGGCAGGCGTTTACGCCTTCGCCATGCAGGCCACCGAGGGTGGCGGGCCGTGGTACAGCGTACGCGTGCTCTCGCACCCGTACGGGATCGACGCGTCGGCGGAGGCCTACTTCTTCCGGCGCAATCCACCCCAGTACTTCCATGTTCCCGCGGGCCTCGAAAGCTTCAGCGTGCGCGCGGCGACCGGCAGGCGCAACCAGGAGATGCGCTTGCGCGTCTGGCGGCCCGACGGCCAACTGGCCCTCGACCGCGTGGTGAACTCCGACGAGAAGGCACGTGAGACGATCGAGGTCGCGGTGCCGCCGGGCATGGACGGGGCGGTCTGGTCGGTGGCGGTGGGCGCGCCCGAGCAGATGCCGGCCGCGCACTACTCCGAGAACTATTGGCTGCGCATCATCGGCGCCTCGCCCTACCTCGCCGACCGACCGGGCGCGGCGATCGCGCCCTAACCGGCAATGAGCTCACGGTACGTCTCCCGGATATTGCTGATGTGCCAGGCGATGTTGGCGGTCGAGCGGTCGAGCAGATGGCTGGCGGCCGGCGCAACGTTGCGTCCCGCGGGCGAAGCCGGCGCTCACGGACACTATGCGTTGCGGCGCGGTCGCTGCTAGAGACACAGAAACATAACTTGACGCGTGCATCTTGCCGTGCTAGCTTGGTACATAGTATCTTGACCCTTCGACTGAGGAGGCGGATGAGAGTGTACCGACGAGCAGGCTTCACCTTGATCGAGCTTCTCGTCGTGATCGCAATCATCGCGATTCTCGCGGCGATCCTGTTTCCGGTCTTTGCGCGGGCCCGCGAGAAGGCGCGGCAGACTGCGTGTTTGTCCAACGTTAAGCAGATAGGTCTTGCGGAGAAGATGTATGAATCCGATTACGACGAGGTAACCGGCAGCTACACCGGCGCCCACGTCCCGTCGGGTGTTGCCACCGAGCTGAGTTGGATGGACCTGCTGATGCCCTACGTCAAGAACACCCAGGTCTTCGAGTGTCCCAGCAACGCCGTGGGCTGGCGCTCCGGCGGCGTGGGGCATCTGGGCTCCTATGGTGTCAACATCTCCTACACCGACAGTGCGGGCACCACCGGCTACACGTATCTCTACTGCACGCGCAAGATCGCCACGATGAAGCGGCCCGCAGAGGTTATCTTTGCGGTTGATAGCAGCGGCGCACACTACGTGCGCTGGCGCAGCGATCTGGGTTATCCCACGGGACTGGCCATGCTCGGCAGCACGGGCATCCACAACGGCGGCGTCAACTGCGCCTACTTCGACGGACATGCCAAGTGGGTCGGCTACCAGGCGCTGCTCGACCCGGCCGCGGCTAACATTCAGTGGCGCGATCTGGTCCTGTAGTGGAGCGCGCAGAGCCTGAACGTGCAACCGGCCCCGGCCACTGGTCGGGGCCGGTTGCGTCTCCGGCGGGCGTCCACGCCCGCCACCTACATTCTGCGTTGACACCCGCCGTTGGCCGCCCTTTGGCCCTCTCCCCCACTCCGTGTATAATGCAGCGGCTCGGCACACTTTGCAGCGTCCCGCACAGAGGTGCAGCTATGGCCCGCATCGTCCTTGCCGCTTCACTCGCACTCTGCCTCGCGCTGGCGCTTCCCGCCGCTGGGGCCGTCTATGAGGTCCCCGGGCTGACCCTCGAGGTCAGTGACGCCGCGCCCCTGGGCATCATCGCCGTGAAGGCGTCCCCGGATGGCCCCGCGCTCTTTCTCGACCCGGAGACGGTCGAGACCACCTGGGAGCTGGTGATGGTCGAT
>JALGUI010000010.1 GCA_029820915.1 Candidatus Zipacnadia bacterium
ACGCGGGCCGCCTGTGCCAGTCGATGCCGTCGGCCGAGGTGTGCAGCACCGCCTCCTCCGGCGTGGCCGGGAAGAGCTGTTCGGTGCACACGTACGGCTCGCCCGCGACCGGCGAGCGGTCGGTCTTCACGATGATCGGCATGCGCCACAAGTTCGGCAGCAGGTTGTTGTCGGTGCCGCCGTCCCACTCGACCAGGCCCAGGCCCGGCCGTCGCCACTCGATGCCGTCATCGCTCTCGGCATAGCACACGTGCATGAGCTGCTGCCAGTTGGGGATGCGCTGCCAGAGCGTGTCCAGCGGCCCGGGGTGCTGCGAGGCGGCGTACCACATGCGGAAGGTACCGCCCTCGATCATCACCGTGCCGCGGTTGAAGACACGCACTTCGTCCGGCGCGCCCGGCGGCCCCGGCGTGAAGAGCGGGTTGTCCGGGTGCTTCCGAGGACGGTTCAGGACGAGGCGGGCGTTGCGGCGGTCGGCAAGGCGCGAGCCGTCGATCATCATCAGCCCGCCCGGGAGCTGTTCGGGCGCGGGCGCCCCCAGTCTCCAGCGCCGCGTGGCGTGGCCGGCCAGGTCCGCGGTAAGCGCAAGCTCGACGCCATCTCCGTCGCGGCTCGCAGCCATGTCCGCGAGGGCCGCGAGGTTCTCCTCGAAGGTGCCATCCTCGGCGGGCTCGACGTGGAAGACGCTGCGCGCCTCGTGGCCTTGCTGCAGCTCTTCGCCCACGAAGCGGAAGGCGAAGGCCATGCGCCGGTCGAGGTTGACCGCGAGCAGCCACGGCACGCCGTCCGGCCCGTGCAGCAGGCGCGGCCATGCCCAGCGCCCGTCGAGGCCGGTGTGCTCGCGTAGCGACCGGCGCCCGACCGCGCGCCCCTCGACCTCGTGGATGACGGACAGGTCGCCACCCGCGACCTCCTCGACGCACAGCCACCCACCGTCGAGAGGCATCCTCGCGCCGGCGTCATTCGCGAACATCTGCACTCCCCCGGTTCTCAGTCGAGCGCGACGATGACCGCGGCGTAGGCGCCGAGCCGTGGTAGCGTGAACGCCGAGCCATCGAGGGCAAGCTCCTCAGGCTCCTCGCCCGGCACGACGAGCGTCAGGCCCGCGATCGACCGGCCGTCGGGCGGTCGGAAGGTCATGCGCAGGTCCTCGACCGGGATCGTGCGCTCGGCCTCCTGCTGCTCGAACTCGCCCAGCTCGGGGTGCAGCTCGGCGTTGTAGTTGATGAGCTGCAGCAGGGCACCGGCGTCGGTCAGCGACACATCGCAGTACACCTGCTCCGCGCCCTCACCCTCGACGGTCAGCATCGGCTGCTCGGGCAGGACCGGCGCGAGGAAGTCCAGTCCGGCCTGGAGCATCGCGGGCGCGGCCACGTGCATGTCGGCGACCTCGAGGGCGGCAGCGCCCGTGGACACCTTCACGGTGGGTCCCTCGCCCGCGATCTCCTCCACCTCGAAGCCGCCACCGTAAGGCCCCCAGGCGCCCGGCACTTCGCCGCCCTCCGGGGCCAGGCCGTCGCCGAGCAGGTTCTCGCCGATCTCCTGCCGCTCGGCGTCCCACGGCCCGAAGCGCACCTTGCGGAACCAGGCGGTGCCGCCGTGCTGGCGGAAGAGCAGGTGCACGTTGGCGCTGCGCACCGGCTTGGCGGGCTCGATGACGCAACGCGAGAACTCCCAGTCATGCGTGCCGGTCTTGAAGGTCGCCACCTGCCCCCACAGGTTCGTTCCGTCCTGGTAGGTGATGTCCACGTAGAGCGAGTAGTTGCTGTCGCGCCCGCCGGTCACGTTGAGCGCCTTGCTCTCGCCCTCAACCGCGAGGAGAGCGGGCTCCTGCTGGTCAACGGTGGCGGTCTGCTGCGCGCCGAGCGACGCGCCCCCGAGTGGATCGCCCAGCGTGTACCAGACCTCGCGGCCGCCGACGGACTTCACGGCAACACCCTCGTCGCCCGCGGGGGCGACGAACAGGTCGGGGACGCCTTCGCGCTCGCTCCAGTCGGCATCCAGGCGCGGCATCTCGCCCACGAACATGACATTCCCGCCGTCCGCGACGTAGCTCGCCAGGGCCGCCATGCCGTCGTCGCTGAGCGCGGACGCCTCCAGCACGACCGTGGCCGGGCACTGCGCCAGCGTCTCGGCCGAGAGCCCGACATCGCTGTGGATGACGAAGGGCACATGCGCGCGCATCAGGGCCTGGCCGACGGCGTAGAGCTGCTTGCGGGAGGCCCCGCCGAGCAGGAAGCTGCGCGGCGAGAACACGATGCCGACCTCGCCGATCTCCCGCCGCGACGCGAGCTGCGGCCCGAGCGCCGCCCAGGTCGCATAGACGTCGCGCACCATGTCGGCGTGCTCGCGCAGCAGGTTACCGGTTCCGGGCCCGCCCAGGCCCAGCCAGGAGACGCCGCCCTGGCTCATTATCTCGCACAGCGCCACCCGCGCGCGGTCGGGCGCCATGCGGCCGTGGTGGCGCTTCCCCTCCTCGGTAATCAGGTGGTAGGTGACCGACATCGCGATCTGGCGGTCGGTGAGGGCGTGGGCCAGCTTGAGCCACAGGACCTGCTGGCTGCGCGGCGGGAAGGGCCCCCAGGTGGTGCCCTCAATGCACATCATGTCGAAGTGATCGCCCGACGGGCGCTCGCGCCCGTAGGCCCACTGATACGTGCTGCCCGAGTCCTGGTGCCAGGTGCCGTCGGTGCCGAAGCCGGGCCGGGCGGTACGCGCCTCGTCGCGGACCATGCCGAGGAAGTCCATCACGCTGCGGATGCGGAACTCGCGCAGGTGCATGCGGTAGCGCAGGTCCTCCGGCAGCTCGAGCAGGTCGGTGACATCGAGGCCGTGCTCATCCGCGTACTTCCGCCATGCCTCCTGGCAGTACGGGCAGAAGCAGGGCTGGTAGTGGGAAGCGTAGTCGATGTGGCAGCCGTCCCAGCCGTCCTCGCCCATGCGGCGGAAGACCCCCGCGGCGTACTCGCGCCAGCGCGGGTTGTTGACGCACGCCGACCAGTTGTTGGCCACGCTCGGGAAGAGCGGGTCATACGGCCGCATGTGTCCACCATCCCGCGTGATGGCGGTCATCGACTGGATGGTCCCGAGGTCATCGTCGAAGGTCGCGGGCCGGATCGAGTTCATCGTGAACCAGGTTCGCGTGCGCAGGCCCAGGGCGTGCGCCTCGGCCGGCGGCACGCCCATCACGCAGTTAACGCCGCCCGCGGCCCACTCCTCCAGCGCCACGCCCTCGATGCCGCTGACCAGCAGCTCGCGGACATGCCCGCGCTGCCAGAAGTCCTCCAGCGGCTCGTCCTGCGCGCGGACCGCCGCGCAGGCCAGCACCATCAGCGCCACGACGACTGCTGCCTTCATGATCCCATCTCCGGTGATCATAGTGCGTACGTGGCTCGGTTCGCCGGGTGACCCGGCGCGACCTGTCGGCTCAGAACTGAGGGGCCGCGGGCCCGCTCGGGCCCGCGGCCATGCGCCGGTTCCCGATGCGCGGCTCAGCTCTGAGGTCGCGCGCCGTCCTCGTTGATGCCGGTCTCGGCCCGGATGCGCTCGACGGCCGCCTTCGCCGCCTGGTGGTCGGGATGCAGGGCCAGCTCCATCTCGAGCTCGGCCATGGCCTCGGGGATGCGCCCCTTGCGCCAGTAGGCGATGGCGAGGTTGTAGTGGCAGTCGCGGAGCTGTGCGTCGATCTCCAGGGCCTCGAGCAGCAGATCGATCGCCTCGTCGAGTTGGCCGAGGGCGCTCTTCGCGGCCGCGAGGTTGAGCAGCACCTTGGGATTGTCAGGCTTGAGCTCGTGCGCGGCCTCGAACTGCCTCGCCGCGGCCACGTGCTCGCCGGTGGAGTAGTAGGCGGTGCCCAGGTTCACCCGGGCCGCGAAGTTGTCGGGGTCATCACGCACGACCTCGGCCAGCATCTCGATGGCCTCGGCGGTGCGCCCCGCCTCCAGCGCGCGCGTCGCCTCGCGGAACGCCGACCGGTGGTCCCGCTTGTGGACCTTCTCCTCAGAGCGCTTTGCGGTCTCTCGTCGCCCGAATGGCCACATATCCCGCCTCCGCCGTCGCTGGGTGCCTGCGAGGCATTATAGGCGGGCGGCCATCGAGTGGCAAGTGGCGCGCGCGCCCGTCGCACGGACGGCAACGGCGCGAAGCTGTTCTGTGGCATCCCGCCCAGGGGCGGGACCCGTGCGTCGTACCGTGCTCCGGCGATCCTGCGGACGACCGACGGGCGAGGGCGCCCGGAAGACCGCTGCGCGACCGCCCGTCGCACGGACGGCGAACGGCGCCGTGGCGCCTGTCGTCGCTTTCCTCGCCGCCGTCGGCCGCCTCCTTCGTAGCCGTCGTTCCCTTCGTTGCCTTCGTTACTGCAGTGCTTCGATGATCGCGTCCGCCATCTCGCTGGTGCCGACGGCGCTCGGGTCGTCGCGCGTGGGCTTGAGGTCGTAGGTCACGCGGTCGCCCTCGGCGATGACCGCCGCCGTGGCGCGCTCGAGCCGGTCCGCGGCCGTGTGCTCCTGCAGGTGGTGCAGCATCATCACCGCCGACAGGATCGTGGCCGTCGGGTTGACCTTGTCCTGGCCCGCGTACTTGGGCGCGCTGCCGTGCGTCGGCTCGAAGACCGCGATCTCCTCGCCGATGTTGGCGCCCGGCGCGATCCCCAGGCCCCCGACCAGCCCGCAGCACAGGTCGCTGATGATGTCCCCGTACAGGTTCGGGCACACCAGCACGTCGTACAGCTCCGGCTTCTGGACGAGCTGCATGGTCATGTTGTCCACGATGCGGTCCTCGAACTCGATGCCGCTGCTCGAGTAGTCCTCGGCGACGCGGCGCGCGACCTCCAGGAAGAGCCCGTCCGAGAACTTCTGGATGTTGGCCTTGTGCACCGCGGTGACCTTGTGGCGATCGTTGGTGATGGCGTACTCGAAGGCGAAGCGCACGATGCGCTCCGACGCGCTCTCCGAGATCGGCTTGATCGAGATGCCCGAGTCCGGCCGGATGCTCTCGCCGGTCAGCCGCTCGATGTGCTCGATGATCTCGGCGCACTCGCCGGTGCCGCGCTCGAACTCGATCCCGGCGTAGACGTCCTCGGTGTTCTCACGCACGACCACCAGGTCGGCCTCGGGGTAGCGCGACTTCACGCCCTCGTAGTACCTGCTGGGCCGCAGGCAGGCGTAGAGGTCGAGGGTCTTGCGCAGCGCCACGTTCACGCTGCGGAAGCCGTGGCCCACCGGCGTGGTGATCGGGCCCTTGATGGCCACCTGGTTCGCGCGGATCGACTCGAGCACGCTCTCGGGCAGCGGCGTGCCCTCGTCCTCGAGCACATCCATGCCCGCGTGGTGGACGTCCCACGTGATCGCGACGCCGGTTGCCTCGACGCAGCGGCGCATGGCCTCGACCAGTTCGGGCCCGGTGCCGTCCCCGGGGATGAGCGTGATCCTGTGCATGGGACTTCCTCCAGACGAACGATGGGGAGCGGAGGAGTGGCCCCCGCTCGGGCGATGTCGTGTGATGCCGGCCATGGTGCCCGACAGGTGAAGCCGGCGTGCTTGCTCGGGAACTGCCTCTGAACGAAGTGCTCTCGAACAGCGTGTGCAGGCGAGGGCGCCCGCACTACGATGGGGTTGTCTGCTGCCTTCCAGCCCAACGATTCGTACGACGGGCGCCCTCGCCTGTCGAGGTCGTCAGCACGGGTTCTTCGGGATGCGGGCCTCACGCGAACGCGCGGGCGAACCGGCGCAGGCCCTCCTCGAGCTGCTCCATGCCGGCCGCGAAGCTGAGGCGAACGTGGTCGTCGGCGCCGAAGGCGCAGCCCGGCACGACGCTGATGAGGTTCTCCCCCAGCAGCTTCATGGCCATGGCCTCGGAACGGTCCTCGTCAACGCCCGGGATCAGCCGCTCGTAGTGGGCGGACACGTCCGGGAAGGCGTAGAAGGCCCCGCCGGGCGTTGCGCAGGTCACATCCGGCACCGCGCTGAGCTGCTCGACGACGAAGTCGCGGCGCCGCTCGAACTGCTCGTTCATCGCGCTCACCGAGTCCTGCGGGCCGGTCAGCGCCTCGATCGTCGCCATCTGGGCGATCGTGTTCGGATTGGACGTGGACTGGCCCTGCAGCGCGCCCATGGCCTTCACGATCTTCGCGGGCCCGAGCACCCAGCCGATGCGCCAGCCGGTCATCGAGTAGCTCTTGGCGGCGCCATCCACGATCAGCGTGCGCTCCCTGAGCCCGTCGAGGGTCGCCGGGCTGATGTGCTCGCGCCCGTCGAAGATGATGTGCTTGTAGATCTCGTCGGAGATGAGGGTCAGGTCGTGCTCGATGGCGATTTCCGCGAGGCCCTCCATGATCTCGCGCTCATAGACCGCGCCGCTCGGGTTGCACGGGGTGTTGAGGAGGATGCCGACCGTGTAGTCGCTGATGGCGTCGCGCACCTCGCCCAGGTCGGGCTGGAAGTCGTCCTCGCCGCGCGTCTCGACCACCACCGGCCTGCCGCCGCACAGCTTGATCTGGTCGGGGTAGGTGACCCAGTAGGGCGAGAGGATGATGACCTCGTCGCCGGGGTTGACGAGCGTCATGGCGATGTTGAGCAGCGAGTGCTTGGCGCCGTTGGAGACGATAACCTCGCCGGGCTCGTAGTCGAGGCCGAGGTCGCGCGTCGTGGCCTCGACGATCGCCTCCTTGAGTTCCGCCATGCCCGAGGCGGCGGTGTACCTGGTGTGTCCCTCGTCCATGGCCCGCTTGGCCGCCTCGACGATGTTGTCGGGCGTTGGGAAGTCCGGCTCGCCCACGGCGAATGACAGCACGTCCTTGCCCTCGCGCTTAAGCTCGTCGGCCTTCAGCTTCATGACCATCGTTGCGGACGGCGAGATGCTCTCGATTCTTCTGGCGATTCTCATGGGCGGTCTGCTCCCGTCTGGCGAGATATGGCCGGGCTGCCCCGGGCCGCGCTGTCAGGTCAGGCGCCGGCGGACGTCGGCCTCATCGCGAGGGCCGGAGGAGGGAGAATCCGGCCCAGGCGGCGGAGCTCCTTCTGGACGTCTGCGAAGCCGGGGTCGAGTTCGGCCGCGCGCTGGAGCGCACGCTTGGCCTGGCCGTAGCGCTCGAGCCGGGCGTAGGCGACGCCGAGGTGGTAGAGCATCTCGGGGTCCTCGCGGGAGTGCAGCCGCCGCGCCCGCTCGAGGTAGAAGGCGGCGTCAAGGAACTCGCCTTTGCGCAGCAGCGCCCACCCGAGGCTGTCAACGAGGGGGGCCTCCAGCGGGAAGACCTCCGTCGCCCTCTGGACGGCCTCGTAGCCGACGGCGATCTCGGCGCCGGTGTCCACGAGCAGGTAGCCGCCATCGTTGAGCAGCAGCGCCCACTCTCGGCGGCTGATGCTGCCCTGGGCCCGTAACTGCTCGGCCTCCCGGATCACTTCCAGGCACAGCTCAGCGCCACGCTCACGGTCGCCGAGCTTGAGCAGGCAGTACCCCAGCATGGTGCGGTCCTGGCGGCTCAGCTCCGGCTGGGCCTCGAAGAGCCGGGCGGCCTTCTCCCAGGCGCGGGCGGCGACGTATAGCCGGGCCGCACGCGCCCGCATCTCGTTGTCATCGGGCATTAGAGCGACGGCCCGATCGAGGGCGCGCTCCCCGCCCGCGGTATTCCGCGGCAACTCGTGCAGGTGCGCCTCCGCCTCCTGCACGTAGCGCAGCGCCACGAAGTCGCTCCTCATCTCATCCACCCGGCAGCCGGCCAGGGCGACGGTGGCGAGGACCAGCGCCACGACGGCAATGCGCCCGATCATGTCAAGGCCCCCGGCTTGATCTCCTGCCCCGCGAAGGCGACGACATCGTAGTACTGCATGCCCAGGACCACCATCTGCTCGGCGGTGGCCGGCGACGAGTAGACTGCGTAGGACGTGGAGTAGCGCCACTGCTCGGACCCGTCCTCGAGCGACAGCGCGTAGAGCCCGCCGTCCTTGGAGCCGACGTAGACGATATCGCCCGCGATGGCGGGTGAGGCGAGTATCTCGTCGTCGGTCTGGTGCGCCCAGACCAGGGCGCCGTCCTCACGGCTCGCGGCGTAGACCTGACCGTCCATCGATCCCACGACCACCAGGTCGTCGGACAGCGCCGGGCAGGTGCGGATGCGGCCCTCGAGGTCGCTGCTCCAGACCGGCTCGCCGCTGCGGACATCGACCGCGAACAGCGCCTCAGCGTCCGAGCCGAAGTAGGCGACGCCGTCCGCGCTGCTGGCCGCCGCGACCACGGCCTCACCCGCGTCGAAGCGCCAGACCTGCTCCCCGTCGGCCGGCGACAGCGCGTACACGCCGCCGTCCCACGAGCCGACGATGACCAGGTCATCGGCGACGGTCGGGGCCGCGGAGATCTCATCGCCCGCCCTGACCTGCCAGCGCCTCTGTCCGTCACGCGCGTCGAGGGCGACGAGGTGGCCGTCCTGGTTGCCGGCGATGACGGTGCCGTCGGCGACCACCGGGGAGGAACGGCTGGGCGCTCCGGTGTCGAAGTCCCAGCGCACCGTGCCGTCGGCGAGCGCCAGGCAGTAGATCTTACCGTCGCGCGAACTCGCGCACAGGCTGTCCCCGGCGATGGCCGGAGTGGACTCGACGCGGTCGCCGGTCTGCGTCTCCCACCTCAGTTGCCCGGAGGCGCTGTCGAGGCCGTAGATGTAGCTGTCGCGCGATCCCACGCACACCATCCCGCCCGCCAGCGCCGGCCCCCCCACCACCGGCCCACGCGCCTGGAAGCGCCAGCGCACCTTGAGCGGCGGCGTGACCGGTTGGCTGTTGCGGCCGGTGCGGCGTGGGTTGCCGTGGAAGGTCGCCCACTCCTCGAACAGCTTCGCGCCCTGCTGCTGGGCCAGCACATCCTCGCGCATCTCGCGGATGGAGTCGTGCCCGATCTGCGTGGTCGCGAGGTGCTCCGCCTCGCCAAGCAACTTCAGCGCCACGTCGTACTCGCGACGCTGGGCGTGTGCCATGGCCAGGGCGAAGGTGATCTGGGCCGAGCGCGGCTGGCTGCGGCGAGCGCTCCGTATCTCCGACACCGCGCGCGGGTCCTGGGCCACGCGGCCCAGCGCGTGGGCGACCGCCCACGGCACGTCCGGACTCTCGCGCAGTCGGCCCAGCAGGATGCGCGTGGTCGAGGTCGAGTCCATCTCCATGAGCGCCTCGGCGACCTCATCGCGCATCTGCTCGTCCCCGTCACGCAGGGCCTGTGCCAGCGGCCGGACCGCACGCCGGCTCTCGATGCGCCCCAGGGCGTAGGCCGCGAGGTGCCGGTCCTCGGATGTGCCGCGCCCCAACATATGCACCAGCTCGCGGTCCAGGCCGCGCAGGTACTCCTCGGCCAGCTCACGGGCGTCCTGGTCCTCGTCGTCGAGCAGGTCAAGGAGCTGCCTGATGTACGCGCGCGACACGTGCGGCCCCAGCGCACGCAGCGCCGACAGCCGCACGTGCGGCTCCGGGTCGCGCAGCATTCCCTTGAGCGTCGGCTCCAGGAGTTCCTCCAGCTCCTCGATTCGTCCGAGCCAGTAGCCCACGTCCACCTGGCGCCGGACGGCGCTGAGCACGATCAGCGCCATCTCCTCCGGCGAGATGGTCAGCTCGTTGCGGTGGGCGCCGATCACGCGCAGCGCCCCCTCCTGCATGAGCAGATCGAACTTCTGGTAATTGCCCAGCTCGCGCGTCAGCAGGTCCTGGACGTCCTTGACCTCGATCTGCCGCTCGGTCATCCACTCGTCGATCTTGCTCGCGACGTATTCGTGGACCACCTCGTACTGGCGCTTCTCGGGCTTGCCCACGCGCCGCACCAGCCGCAGGTCCTCGAGCCGCGCCAGGATGCGTTCGACCTGCTCCTCGCTCTGACCCACCTCCGCCGCCAGCCGTTCGACCGAGCGCACGGCCTTGAGCCCCGACGATTGCGCCATCTGCTTGAGGATGTTGCGCACCAGCCGCCGCTCCCACGGCGGGAGCCGGTGCAGTGTGTGTTCGAGGTAGTCGCGCAGGATGCGGTCCGCCCCGTTGAGTTGCTCGTAGGCGTGCGGGCCGATGGTGTGCTGGCCCGGCGACAGCGACTGGTACAGCCGGTCCATGACGATCTGCAGCTCGGTCGGCTCACAGCCGCCGTCGTGGCACAGGTCCTCGAGGACGCGATCGACCAGCTCCTCCTCGATGTGCAGGCGGAAGTTCGGCCCGACCTTCATGGCCGCGACCTTCGCTTGGCGCGGCGACATCTTGCCCAGCCGGTAGACGTGGTGCAGGATCTCCGGGAACCAGCCCTGGAGCTCATAGAGCTGGCCAAGGTAGTCCTCGCGGATGCTGATGAGCACGCGCAGTTCCTCGCACGATGCCTTCACGGCCTCGGCAAGCTGCTCGGCGAAGGCCTGCTGCAGCCGGTCGCCGGTCCTCACGAAGTACTCCTCGAACTGGTCGAGCAGCAACACGACCGGCCGCTCGGTGCGCCGGGCCGCGTCGGCGAGGATCTCGCGCAGGCTGCGGCTCGTGTCCAGGTCCTCGATGTCGTTGTCGCGCAGCGCGTCCGCGATGGCGTCCTTGGCGCTCTCCAGCGGGTCCTCGCCGCAACGCACGTAGACCGGCAGCCACGGCCTGCCGTGATCCTCGTCGGCCTCGTCGGCCTCGCTGAGCATCCGCGCCGTCACGCCGGCGCACAGCAGCGAGGTCTTGCCGCGCCCCATCGCCCCGAACAGGACGCTGAGCTTGTGGTCGCGGATCATCTCCACGACCTCCTCGGTCTCCTGGTCGCGGCCGTAGAACACCTCGGCGTCCTCGACCCGGTAGTGGTCCAGGAAGCGGAACGGCCCGCCGCTGAGCACGCTCAGGGCCGGGCCGGACTTGCGCGCCCGGCCCGTGCTCCGGCGGTGGCGGCTGACCCGCTCCTCCAGGCCGCTGAAGAACGCGTTCGGTTCGCCCGGCTCACGGCACAGCAGGTGGCGGGCCGAGTTGCGCGCCGACAGCATGTCCGTGACCTCGCCCTGCAGGCGGTGATAGTCTATGCTCGCCGGGCTCTCCAGCTTCAGCTCCTGGAACAGGTCCTCGTCGTCCATCGGGATAATGCGGTTGATCCAGAAGACGCGATCGCCCTCGCGCGGCACGTGCGGGATGAAGGCCCGGTCGCGCTCGGTGTAGCCCACGAACAGCGCCAGGGTCCTGAAGGCTGAGGCGATCACCGACCCGATGGCATTGATGGTCGCATCGATCTCGTCCTGTGACAGCGGCAGGTACCCCCCGGTCATCGAGCCTGCGCACTTGACGATCACCACGCGCGTCGAGCCGGAGATCGCCAGCTCGATCTCCTCCGGAGCGTCAACCCCGGCGACCAGCAGGTGATAGTCGGTCTCCGGCTCCATGCGCTGGTTGTGCAGCGCGCGCTGCAGCAGGTCGCTGGGGTCGGTGGTGAAGATGGCCGGGAAGTAGCCCTCCGAGATCATCCGCCCCAGCCGCGTGTGCGCCTCGCTCGGCCGCCGCGCCTCGATGAGCGGCCGTAGCCGCCGACATCGCTCCAGATGTGACGGCACGCGTTCGGCCATCACCTCGAGCGCCGGCGGCCCCGGCTCGTCCTCGGGCAGGGGGATGTCGTGCTCCCTCGCCCAGTCGATGGCCGTCTGCTGCACGAGCCGTTCGATGGTCAGCTCGTCGGGGGACGTTCGAACCGCGCTCCCGACGAACAGCACGTGCCTTCCGAGCTCGTTCCTGCGACTCTTGATGTAGTCGGCGATTGCCGTGAGCATCAGAACTCAGCCCCGATGACTGCAGGTCGTCGCGCGTCTCCGTGCATCCTTCACCTTACCCCAAATCGACGTTGCACCCGCACGCCGACGGGTGGGTCTCGCGTGATCGGACGGCAAAGAGCCGCCGCAAAGGCAGACGGGGCGGCTGTGGGCCGCCCCGGACAGAGCCACCAGGGATCGCATGTCAGGTTCATCTGGTATCCGCCCCCCCGCGGCAGGACGGCGCGGGTGCGCTGAGTCGCTGGTGGGCCCGGCTGGAATCGAACCAGCGACCAACCGGTTATGAGCCGATTGCTCTAACCTCTGAGCTACGGGCCCACGCCGGCGATTATAGCACCGGACGGCCGGGCGCGTCAATCCGACCACACGGGCCCGCAACGGCCGTCCGTGGGCTACTCGAGGTAGTCGCGCAGGATCTTGTTGCGACTGGGGTGGCGGAGCTTCTTGAGCGCCTTGGCCTCGATCTGCCGGATGCGCTCGCGCGTGACCTCGAAGATGTGCCCGACCTCCTCGAGGGTGCGGGAGTAGCCGTCCTCGAGGCCGAAACGCAGCTTGAGCACCTCACGCTCCCGCTCGGTCAGCATGTCGAGGACCCTCTCGAGCTGCTCGCGCAGCACCGAGTTTGAGGCCACGTCCACCGGCGTGCCGATCTCGTCGTCGGGCACGAAGTCGCCCAAGTGGCTGTCCTCCTCCTCACCGACCGGGGCCTCGAGCGACAGCGGGTCCGGCGCGATGCGGTTGATCTCGGCCACCCGGTCGACCGGCAGGTCCATCTCGGACGCTATCTCCTCCTGCGTCGGCTCACGCCCGAGCTGCTGGAGCAGCGCCCTCTCCGTGCGGTGCACGCGGTTGATCGTCTCGACCATGTGCACCGGGATGCGGATGATGCGGCCCTGGTCGGCGATGGCCCGCGTGATCGCCTGGCGGATCCACCACGTCGCGTAGGTGCTGAACTTGTAGCCCTTCTTGTAGTCGAACTTCTCGACCGCCCGCATCAGCCCCATGTTCCCCTCCTGGATCAGGTCCAGGAAGCTGAGCGTGGAGCGCCCGGCGTACTTGCGCGCGATGCTGACCACCAGGCGCAGATTGGCGTCCGCCAGAGCCTGAACGGCCTCCTCGTCCCGCAGCCTGACGCTGCCGTCATGCACGCTGTGCGGGTCGAGTTGGCAGTTGAGGCAGGCGGTGACCGTGCAGCGCGGGCTGACCTCTCGCTCCTCGTCCTCCGGCCCGCGCATGACGATCTCGGGCGCCGCGTGCCGCTGCCCGGCGACGGACTCGAAGCTCACGTCCTCCTGCAGCAGGTAGCCGGCCACGCCCTGCACGCCGTCGTCACCCGAGAGAAGACGGACGTGGTAGGTGATGCCCGGCACCCACCCCTCGTGCGGGACGATGCGCACACACCGGGCCTCGGGACTGTAGTGGGCCGAGCACGCCACTTCCTGGTTCATGAAGTCCGTGACGGCGATGCACCTGCGCCGCACGCTCGATGGGACGAGGTCGCGGTCGAAGCTGATGACGACCGCCGCCGTGGGGTCAACGTCCGAAGCCCCCGACGCGGGGCCGATGCCGACCACGCGCGGGGCGGCCTTCTGGTTCGTGGTGCTGAAGCGGAAGGTGACCGGCCGCTTCAGCCGCGTGCCACCCTCGCCGACGACGCCGTCCTCGCCGCCCGCGACCGTGACCACGAACTCGTTACGGTGCAGCAGGTTGTCGGCCGGGCGGAAGACGACGACGTCGGGCTCCTCGCCGGCACTGACCGTGCCCTTGACCTTGCGACCCCGGGTGTCCTCGACCGTGATGATCCCCGGCTTGATCGAGCCGGGCTCGACGCCGTCGCTCAGGCGGACGACGATCTCGCGGTGGACCTCGACCTCGGTCTCGCCATGCGCGGGCCGCGTCTCGACCACGCGCAGCGGTGCGCCCGCCGGGCTTGTTGTGAAGGACCACGAGATGTTGTTGCCCAGGTGGCGACCGGCCACGTCGAACAGGCCGTCCTCGGAGCCGTCGATGCTGACCGTATACGTGGTGCCGGGCCTGAGACGGCTGTCGGCGCGGAAGATAACGCAGTTGCGCGCGGGGTCGAACCGTGCCTGGCCCTCGCCGAGGTGGATGCGTTTGGCCAGCTCCACCTCCTCTCGGGCACTCAGCAGGGGCACCTTGCCGATGTTGCGGAGGTACATCCGCACTGAGTCGTCCACCGGGACCGAGTCCGCCTCGACCGCCTCATCATCGAGGTCATCGTCCGAGGCGGGCTCCTCCTCGTCCTCGAAGGCGTCCTCCTGCGTCTCGCCGACGCGGATCTCGGCCTCGCTCAGCAGGGCGTAGATCTCCTCGATCTGCTCCGCGTTGAGGTCCTCGACATCACCGAGGGCGTCCTGGATGTCCTCGTAGGTCAGGTAGCCCTGCTCCCGGCCCTTGAGCACCAGGGCCTTTGTCTCGGCGAGGTCCTTGACCTCGTCGCGCTTCCCCTTCGACAACCAGTCCAACTCCTTTCGGCTCGCGACACCGAAGCGTCGCCCGGCGCAGAGGCGCCGCCGGGGTGCGGCAGGCGCCGCGACCATGCGCTGTCGCGGCGCGGGATGTCACATGCGGGCGTCACCCCTCGTCGGAGAAGGGGTCGCCCTCCTCCACCGCCCACGGGTCGTCCGCGCTCGTCTCCGCGGGCGCCTGTGGGTCATGCCGGTCGCGCGCCGCGCCGGCCGGCGTTGTGTCGGCAGGCGGCAGGTCCATCCCGGGCTGGGCCCCCGGCTCCGCCGGGCGATCGGCGCGGTCGGACGGCGTCTGGTCGCCAACGAAGCCACCTCCCCCGCGCCCGTGCACGTGGGAGCGTATGGCCAGGTACTGCTTGACGACCGGATCGTCCCTGGTCAGCTCCCCGGTGTTGATCCCCGCCAGCACCTTGCGCTCCAACTCCCGGAAGTCCTCCGCCGACATCTCCTCGTCCGGGAGCACGGCCGTCGCCCGATCGCTCATGGGGGAGATGCCGCCGGATGTCCGGTGCATCTTGAGGCGCTCGATGGTCTCCTCGGCCTGCGCTCGGCGGTCGTCCTCGTCCTCACGCTCGGCGCGGCGCACCTGTGTGACAGTCAGTTCCACGCCCCGCCCCCTGACCCCTTCCTCCTCGGGCAGGCCGTCAACTATGTCCCGTGCATCGAGGTTCCCGTCGCGGGCGAGCTGTTCCTCCAGCGCCGAGAGGATGGCCGCGTCCGCCTCGATGACCATGTCCTCCGGCCGCAACTGCTGGATCGCCCATCGCGCCAGCTCCGTGTCATCCAGCATCTGGGCCAGCAGCTCGGTCTCGGCCCGGAGCAGCCCGCTCGGGGTGCGCGTCAGTGTCTGGGTGATGTAGCTGGGGTCCTGCGGCGACCTGCGCTGCTCGAGCTGCGGGCTGCGCCCGCGCCGACTGAGTTCGAACTTGAGCACGCGCGCCATCGAGTCGGTTCGCCCCGGGTTCCGCAGGCCCCACAGATCGGCCGCGCGCGTGACGAACTCGTCCCGCCGCGTCCAGTCCTCGACCTTGAGCAGCACGTCCACCGCGTCGCGCGCCACTCGCGCCGCCCCCTCCGGCCCCTCACTCGCGTGCTCGTCGAAGATCATGCGCAGCTCGTACTCGATGGGCGAGATGCGCTCGTCGAGCAGCTCCCTGAAGGTCTGCGGGCCTCGGGAGCGGACGAAGTCGTCGGGGTCCAGGTTCTCCGGCAGCACCACGAGACTGACCGCCACCTCCGCGCCCTCGAACACCTCGAGGTTGCGCAGGGCCGCCCGCGCCCCCGCGGCGTCGGCGTCGTAGACGAGCACGACCTCGTCGGCGTGTCGCCCCACCAGGTCGAGTTGCTCGCGCGTGAGCGCCGTGCCCAGCCCGGCCACCACGTTGCGGATGCCTGCCTGGTGCAGCGAGATCACGTCGGTGTAGCCCTCGACGATCACGGCGCGCCCCTCGTTCCCGATGACCGGGCGCGCCAGGTCCAGCGCGTACAGCGTTCGCCGCTTGTGGAACAGCGGTGTCTCCGGCGAGTTCAGGTACTTGGCCGGGTTCTCCGGGTCGAGCGCCCGTCCCCCGAAGGCGATGGTGCGGCCGGACACGTCGCTGATCGGGAAGATGATGCGGTCGCGGAAGGTATCGTAGTGGCCGCCCCGCTCGCCGGCCTTGGCCAAGCCCGCCTCCTGCGCGATGGTCGTGTTGATGCCCTGCGCCGCCAGCGTGTTCAGCAGGTCGTCCCACGAGTCCAGCGCATAGCCCAGGGCGAAGGTCTCGACCGCCCACTTGTTGAGGCCACGCCCCCGCAGGTAGCTGCGCGCCTGTTTGGCGGCCGGGTGATCGAACAGGTTGCGCACGAAGTGCTCGCGCGCGATCTCGTTGGCGCGCTCGAGCAGCTCGCGGTGCCGCCGCCTGTCGTCGGCCCCCGGATCGCTCTCCAGCGTGACCCCGGCGCGCCGGGCCAGCACGCGTAGCGCCTCGCCGAAGTCCAGCCCCTCCTGGCGCATCACGAACGAGAACAGGTCCCCGCCCTCGCCACAGCCGAAGCAATGCCAGAACCCGCGCTCGGGATCCACACTGAACGAGGGAGCGGAATCCTGATGGAAGGGGCACAGACCGATGAAGCGCGCGCCGCTGCGCCGCAGCCGCACGTGCTGACCGATCACCTCGACGAGGTCGAGGCGCTCACGGATCTCCTCTTTGGCGTCCTCAAAGTCCATCTGCGCGTCTCGTCCAGTCGGCTCGGTGGCCAGGCCCGTCGTCCGATCTCTACCCCGTGGGCGCGGTGGTCATGCACTTGGGAGGTGAACGGGGCGACGCCGGGTCCGTCGGCGCCGCCCCTGCGCTTGCTGCCTCCGCGTGAGCCATTCTTCGACGCGCGTGCCAAGACTCCTCCCTCCCGGCGGGCGTCGCCCCCCGATCGCGTTCGACCGCCCGCGCGACGGCCCGGTGCGGGCGCCCGCCATCGGGCAGGAGATTCGCCTTCGCCGCGGAAGACCTCATGGACGGCCGCCGACAGGCCGCCGCCACGCGTCGAGAGGAGGATGATGATGCGCGACCTTCGGTATGACATGCGTCACGACGTGCGTTGGCTGCTCTTCACTGTGGTGGCTCTCGTGCTCGCCACCGCACTGACCGCCGTTCCGGAGCAACTCACTATCCTGCACTTCAACGACCTCCACGGGAACGTCCTGATGCCGGAGGACGAGGGGGACCTCGGAGGCATCGCCCGCATCGCCTCGGCCATCGACGAGATACGCGCCGAGAACGAGGCGAAGGGCGCCGTCACGCTGGTGCTCATCGCCGGCGATGTGCTGCAGGGCACGCCGCTGGCCACGGTCTTCCGCGGCGAGGTTGACTTCGTGGCCCTCAACGCCATCGGCATTGACGCCATGTGCATGGGGAACCACGAGTTCGACTTCGGCATGCCCAACCTTCATCGCCTGATCGAGATGGCCGAGTTTCCCCTCCTGTCGGCGAACATCCGGCGCAGGGCCGACGGCACCCGCGTCTTCCCGGGCACACAGCGCTTTACCGTCGGCGACGAGATGGTCGTGGTCATCGGCCTGACTACCCCGGAGACGCGCATCACAACGAAGCCCTCGAATGTCGCCAACCTGATCTTCGAGGACCCGGCTGAGGTGGCGAACACGCTCGCGCGGCGCATTACGCACTCCCAAGATCGGGTCATCGTCGCCCTCACGCACCTGGGGTACGAGGAGGACCTGAAGCTCGCCGAGGCGGTCCCGGGGCTCGACGTTGTCGTGGGCGGGCACAGCCACACGAAGGTTGACGAGCCCACAAGCGCCGGCAACGCCATCGTCGTGCAGGCGGGCTCGGAGGGCCGGTGGCTGGGGCGCCTCGACCTCACCATCGAGAACGGCGAGGTGCGCGGCTACGAGTACCGGCTCATCCCCATGGACGCGAGCCTGCCCGAGGAGCCGGAAGTGGCCGCCATCGTGGGGCGCTACGCCGCGCAGCTCGACGAGGCGATGACGAAGGTTGTCGGCTACGCCGAGGTGCCGCTCGACGGCGAGCGCGAGCACGTGCGCTCCGGCGAGACCAACCTGGGCAACGCCATCACCGATGCCATGCGGCTGGTCTCCGGGGCCCCCATCGCGCTGCACAACGGTGGCGGCATCCGGGCCGCCATCGACCAGGGCGACATCACCCTCGCCGAGATCCTGCAGGTGCTGCCCTTCGGCAACGAGGTCGCGACCGTCGAGCTCACCGGCGCGCAACTGCGCGAGATCCTGCAGCGCAGCGTCTCCGAACCCCGCCCGCACGGGGGCTTCCTGCAGGTCTCCGGCCTCAAGCTCGTCGTGGAGAACGACGGCATCGCCGAGGTCACGGTTGGGGACGCGCCGCTTGACGATGCGAAGACGTACCTGGTGACCACGAACGCCTTCCTGATGGAGGGCGGCGACGGCTACGAGACCTTCACCGAGGGCCGCAACCAGTACTACGTGGGAACAAAGCTGGACACCGCCTTCGTCCAGTACCTTGGCGAGATGGGAACCATCGCACCCGAAGTCGAGGGGAGGATCGTCTTCCGATGAAGAGCACGAGCGTGCTGATAATCGCCGGGGTGGTGGCGCTCATGGCAGGCGTGTTCGCTCAGGGGAACCTGCCGCAGCCGGTACAGGCCGCGATCCAGGACCTGTCGCAGCGGCTAGACGTGCCGGCCGAGCAGATCACGGTCGTGACCATGGAGCGGGTGACCTGGCCCGACACGTCGCTGGGCAACCCGCAGCCGGGGCAGGTCTACGCCCAGGTGCTGACCGAGGGCTACCGGGTCGTTCTGGAGGCGGGAGGCGCGCAGTACGAGTACCACACAGACACGGGCGCCACGGTCACGCTCGTGGAGCCGGTGGTGGGCTCAGGGCCCGCGCCACCGGCCGCCGGCGAGGACGATCCGGTGTTGCGGCGCCTGTCGCTGATCCGCCAGGCGAGAACGTTGTCTGGCCGGACGCCGCCCTCGGCCTGCCACAGCCCGGCGAGAGCTACGCGCAGGTCGAGACGCCAGGCCACCGGATGATCTTCGAGGCCGGCGAGGGGCGGTACTCGTACCACACCGACATGACCGGCCGGATCGTCACCGCCACCGGCCCGGTCGCCGACGCCATGGTGGCCGCGCCCGGCGGCAGTCAATCCGACGATCCGGCGGCTTCCGCGATCAGCGACCTGGCGGGGCGGCTGGGAATCCCCGGCGAGGCGATCTCGATCGTGGGCGTCGAGGAGGTACAGTGGCCGAACGGCTCGCTCGGCCTGCCCGAGCCGGGCATGATGTACACCCAGGCGATCGTGCCGGGCTATCGGATCGCACTGGAGGCGCAGGGACGCTCGTTCGAGTACCACTCCGCCACCGGCCCGGCGGTACGCTTCGCGGGGGTCGTCTATCCCGACGAGGCGGCCGTCTCCGTGCTGTCACTGGCGCGCACCGAGCCGACCGACGGGAACAACTTCTTCCACCTGCAGCGCATCGAGCCGCACGTCGAGGTGGGCAGGATCGAGGTGCAGTTCGTCTCGACCTTCGCCGCCACGCCCGACGGCCT
>JALGUI010000299.1 GCA_029820915.1 Candidatus Zipacnadia bacterium
TGGTGGACCTGCCGGCGCCGGACACCGTGGAGGGGCGGAGCCTCGCGCCGGTCGTGCGCGGCGAGGCCGAAGCGGCGCGCGACAGCCTGTTCTTCGCCTACACGGACGTGCAGCGGGCGGTGCGCGACAGGCGCTTCAAGCTCATCGAGTACGCGGCCGGCGATGGGCGCGTGACGCAGCTCTTCGACCTCGAGGCCGACCCGTGGGAGACCGCCAACCTGGCTTGCGCCCCCGAGATGGAGCCCGAGCTTGTCCGCCTGCGCTGCGAGTTGGCGGCCTGGCAGCGGCGCGTTGACGACCCGATGGCGGGGGAGTTCGAGGCCTGAGCGCGCGGGCGACGGCAAGGGCAAGGACACAGGAACAGGATGGACAGGATACCGGTCGCTGCGCGGTCGGGCAGGATGACCGCAACGACAGGAACGAGTCACGGCAACGGCGAACGGCATCCGGTGGGTCGGGGCGACTGCGAAGCAGTCGCCGGTGACCGGCCCCCCGACGGCAACGGGAACGGCGGTCCAGGCGAGGCGCCTGGACTCCAAGGCGGGGGGAACGGCGGACGCCGGCCGCGGGCTCTTCGTCGCGTTAGTGCCCCTCCAGCCACGCCCGCATCTGCGTCGCCCACGGACGCTCCGGCCAGCGCTCGACCGCGCGCGCGAAGATGCGCCGGGTGATGACGGGCTCGCCGATCTCGTCCCGGGCCAGGCCGGCGAAGTAGAGGTGGTGAACGCTCGCGTCATCGCCAATCAGCAGCTCCGAGACACTCCGCAGCAGCTCGCGCGCCTCGGCGTCGCGCCCGTGCAGCGCCACCACGTAGGCCAGCGTCGGCTCGACGAAGTGCCCGAGCTGCAGAGCCTTGCGCAGCGGCTCCTCCGCCTCGGCCGGGTCGCCGAACAGCATGAGCGTGCTCCCCAGCGTGTCCCAGTAGTAGGGGTCGGTCGGGATAAGCTCGGCTGCCCGCCGGGCGCTTGCGATGGCCTCGTCGCCGACCTCGTCGGCGCCCGCGAGGCAGATCGTCCAGGCCAGGTTGTTGCACGCCAGCGCCTCGCCCTGCGGTGAGAAGGCCAGCTCGACTGAGCGCCGCCCGGCCTCGATGGCCTCATCGAGGCGCCCCACGGCCACCAGTCCCTCGGCCAGGTTCAGCGGCCACTCGTAGTAGTCCGGGCCGATCTCCTCCGCCACCTGCAGCGCCTCGATGCCGCCGCCGGCGTCCTCGGCGTCGATGCGCATAAGCCCGAGCATCGACCATGCGCGCGCCAGGTTCCGGTTGAGCCGCACGGCCTCGCCCATCTCGGCAAGGGCGGTCTCGAGGTCCGCTGTGTACCAGAGCGCGATCCCGAGGGCGTAGTGGGCGCGGGCCGACCCGGTGTCGAGCGCCAGGGCATGTCGCGCGGCCTCTTCGGCGGACTCGTCCGGCACGTCCGGGTGGTACCAGCGCACGTGCGCCAGCAGCGCCCACGCGTCCGCGCTATCGGGCGCGATCTCGACGGCCCACAGGGCTGACTGCAGGGCGTCGTCGGACCTCCCGAAGTCGATCTGGCGATCTGCGCGCCCCCACAGGATGTCGATCCGCTCGTCGAGAGTCAGGGCGAGGGCGCTCGGCGCGAGGGACAGGGCGCACAGGACGGCGACGTAGCGCATGGCGGGGCCTCCTCTCGGCCATCAGCCCGGCACGACATGTTTCGCCTCCCCGCCGCCCGCCTCCTGTGCGCGAGGGGAGGTCGATGGACGGCGGGCGCGAACGCTACGGCCAGTGCACACACCTCCGGAAGGGGGCGTCGCCGGTGAAGAAGCTCATCAACGACCCGTTCGCGTTCGTGGACGAGACCATCGAGGGGATCCTGCTCGCCCGGCCCGACCACCTCAAGCGCTGCGAGGGCTCCGGCCGAGCGCTCATGCGCGCCGACGGCCCGGTCGAGGGCAAGGTCGCCGTCGTGACCGGCGGCGGCTCGGGGCACATCCCGGTCTTCCTCGGCTACGTCGGCCCGGGGCTGCTGGACGCGGTCTCCATCGGCAACGTCTTCTCGTCGCCCTCGCCCGACGACATGCTGGCCGCCACGACGGCCGCCCACGGCGGGGCCGGCGTGCTGCACCTGTACGGGAACTACTCCGGCGATGTGATGAACTTCGGCATGGCCGCCGAGATGGCCGAGATGGAGGGCATCGAGGTGGCGACCGCGCTCGTCAGGGATGACGTGGTCTCGGCGCCGGTCGAGGAGATGGACCGCCGCCGCGCGGTCGCCGGGCTGTTCTTCGCCTACAAGATCGCCGGAGCGCGCGCCGAGGAGGGCGCGGGCCTGGCCGAGGTCAGGGCGGCCGCCGACCTGGCGATCTTCAACACCCGCTCCATGGGCGTGGCGCTGACCTCGTGCACCATCCCGGCCGCGGGCGAGCCGACCTTCGAGCTGGGCGAGAACGAGATGGAGCTGGGCATGGGCATCCACGGCGAGCCGGGCCTGCGGCGCGGCGAGATCATGCCCGCCGACGATGTCGTGGACGAGATGATGGCGCGGGTGCTGCCCGACCTGCCCTTCGAGGCGGGCGATGAGGTCGCCGTGCTGGTCAACGGGCTGGGGGCGACGCCGCCCGAGGAGCTGTTCGTGATGTACCGTCGGGTGCGCGCGGTGCTGGACGACGCGGGCATCGGCGTGCACCGCGCCTACATCGGCGAGTACGCCACCTCGATGGAGATGGCGGGGGCATCGGTGAGTCTGCTCAAGCTTGAGGGCGACCTGAAGCGCCTGCTCGACGCGCCGGCGTACTCGCCCTTCCTGCCGCAGTGGCCCCTGTAGGGCGCGGACGCATGCCCCGCTTGCCGTCGCCGTCTGCTGTGGCTGTTCGGAGGGGCGGGACTACGTTCCCGCCCGGCCGTTCTGCCGCCTGCGATGAACCGGAGGAGACACGATCGATGGGAAAGCTGACCGCCGCCGATGTCATCGCATTCCTGCGCTTGCTCGCCGAGGAGATGCCTGGATACAAGGACGAGCTGCGCGACCTTGACGCCCAGATGGGTGACGGCGACCTGGGCATCACCGTGTCGATCGGCATGAAGGCCATCGGCGACGGCCTGGCCGACCTCGAGGGCGAGGAGCCGGGCGTGATCCTGGCGCGCAGCGGCATGAACTTCAACCGCGCGGCGGCCTCGACCTTCGGCGCCATCTTCGCGACCGCGCTGATGAGCGCGGGCAAGCACATTGGCGGCAGGGATGAGATCGCCCTCGATGACCTGCCGGGCATGATCGAGGCCGCCGCCGCCGGGGTCAGCGCGCGCGGCGGGGCCAGGCCCGGCGAGAAGACGATCCTCGACGTGCTCCTGCCCATGGCCGAGGCGCTCAAGCGGGAGGCTGAGGGGGGCAGCAACCTACCCGACGCCGCGCGCCGCGCGCACGAGGCCTGCGTGGCGGCGCTGGAGCGGACCAAGGAGATGGAGGCGCAGCACGGCCGCGGCGGCTGGCTCAAGGAGAAGAGCATCGGCGTGCCCGACCCCGGCTCCACCGCCATCTGCCTGATGGTGGAGTGCTTCGCGAGGTCCGTCGCCGGAAGCTGACGGTGGCTACCGCGGCCCTCGTGGGAGATGCTCCGCATCTCACGGATGCTTCGCATCTCGCGGATGTCGTCGCCGTTGGAGGGGCCGCACGACGCCGAACCGAAGGTTCGGACGAGGTCGGCCCAACACGGTCGTTGCCGTCCGTGCGACGGGCGGTCCCGCCCGTGGGTCGTCCGCAACGCCCCGCGACTGGTCGAGCTGCGCCGGCATCGCGCTGAAGCCCGCAGGGCAGGACAATCGCCCGCGCGCGCCGAAGGCTTCGCATGGATGTGCGGAGCCGGTGGACGGCGGGCAGTAACCGCGCGGGTCGCACCGGTGAAGATGAGGTAGCCCGCTCTGGCAACGAGCGTGTGGACGGCCGCCGGGATGACCGCATGATGCGCGGCGCCCGCGGCCGTGTGGCCGGAGCGGCGAGAGAACGGTTCTGTGTGGCACACCTGCTGCTCGTTGGTCTCGTCGTTGCGTTGGTCGCCGGCCCGGTGCTGGCGGCTCCGCCCCAGCTACGGACGACACTCACGCGGGCCCAGACGCTCAACCTGACCGCGCTGACGCGGGTCCAGGTTGCGCAGGAGTTCGAGGCCGCCCTCAAGGCCAAGAACGTGCCGCCGGACAGGCGCGACGAGGCCATG
>JALGUI010000300.1 GCA_029820915.1 Candidatus Zipacnadia bacterium
GTAGCCCGAGCGCCGGTCGCAGTGGTAGGCCAGCGTGGCGCCGCCCATCCACTTGTTCTGGATGAGGTCGTCGATCACCGGCACGTTGTGGTCGATGGTCCTCCCGCCCACGCCATCGGGGAGGAAGCGCCGCCCGAGCGCGTAGAGCGTGACGTGGTTCATGTTCTCTTCCTTGTGCTGGCCCTTGAGGCCGCAGTGGTGCAGCAGGATGGTGGCGCGGTCATCCCAGCCGCTGCGCCACACGTTCACGCCGATGTCGGCGAAGTGCCGGCCGGTATCGGTCTCGGTGGGCCTGCGCGCCTCGAGGTCCGGATCGACCCACCACAGCAGGTCGCCGTAGCCCGCGCCCATCGGCGACTCCTCACTCGGGTGGGCCAGCCATTGGAAGCGCGGGTCGCCGAACTCGCGGGCGATGGCGTAGAAGACCCACTGGTTCCAGTACTCCCCGGCGCCACCACCGTTGTAGCCCAGGTCACGGCCCTCCCAGTCGGCCACGTGAAGCTGGAACTCGGCGAAGCGGTGCAGGAAGGGGTGGCCGAGGTGATTCTCGCCGGTGACGTTGCGCAGCATCTCGGCCAGCCGCACCCACTCGCTCACGCCGTAGGCGCCATAGCTGGGCGACTCGACCCAGCCCCCGGAGGTGTGCTCCTCGAAGCAGTCGAGCAGGAAGCGCTCGGCCAGCGCCACCCACAGCGGCGCGCGCTCGTCCTCGCCCAGCAGCGTCAGCCCGGCCATGCCCAGCCCGCACATGGTCACCGCGGTATGGTTGCCGCGCAGGTCGTTGTAGATCGACCCGTGGCCGCTGAGGGTGTTCGTGTAGAGGCCGTCGGCGAGGGTTGCGATGGCGTCGCGGACCTCGGCCCGCTCGTCCTCGCTCATCGCATCCCAGGCGATGTCGTAGGCCGAGCACAGGCACTGCAGCGGATAGGAGGTGCCGAAGTCGAAGTAGATGTAGTCCGGCTGCAGCCAGAAGCGCCCGCGCGCCATGACCAGCGCCCAGCGCTTCGCCTGCTCGACGAACGCCGGGTCGTCCGACAGCGCCGCGCCGATCAGCCAGTGCGAGAAGTCGTGCCAGTAGAGCTGCCGCCAGGCGGTCTCGACGGGCATGCCGGGGAAGGGGTCGCTCCCCTCGTGGGAGGCCATTGCCGGCGGCTCGGGCGGCCGCACCGACAGCAGGTGGGCGCCGTAGGCCGGTCGGCGCGTGCCGGCGGTCTCGGCCGAGAAGACGTAGGGTTCCTCGGACTTGTGCGCATCGATCTCCGCGATGACCGTCGCGAGCGGCTCGGCGTACTCCGGGTGTTCCTCCGCAAGCTCTCGCCAGTGGTCCCGGTCGGCGTCGTTGAAGCGCAGCCGCGGGTGTCCCTCGATGCGCGGGCGGATGTCCTCGGCCCGGTAGCGACAGCGGCCATCCATCACCGCCATTTCGCCGAGGAGCCGGCGCGCGTCGCTGTCGGGCCGGCGGTCAACCAGCGAGGGCGTGAAGCGCACGTACTGACCCGCGCCGGAGCCCCAGCCCCAGACGTGCACGCGCAGCTCGAGGGAGGCGGGGCCATCGACGCTGAGGAGCCGTGACAGGTCGCGCCGCGCCACGCCCGCGACCTGGCGGTCGAAGACGACGACCTCCGGGCCGTCGTCGGCCTGCGCGGAGAGCCGCCACTGCGCGCCGGCGCCGTGGGCCTCGATCTGCAGGCAGGGCGTGGCGGACAGGTCCGCCTCAAGGGTGGTCGCGATGCGGGCGTGGTGAGGAGCGCCGCGCGTCACGGTGACGGCGCCGTCGGCAACTGCTCGCCCTCGGCGACCCAGCCACCGCCCGAGGGCTTCTCGCGCACCCACGCGGCGTCGATGGGCGCGGAGTGACAGGTACACGCGGCGCCAATGGCCAGCAGAACCGGTAGGCTGCGCAAGTGCAAGCACCTCCGCGAGCTTGGGATAGGACTCCCTTGGCCTCGCGGAGGTGCGATACCTTCGTCTGAACGGCGACTCAGTTCGCGTCGCGCCTGATGGCCATCTCCCGCTGCTGCTTGAGCTGCTGCTCGCGCATGTAGATGTGGCTGGCGTACTCGGGCACCGGCCAGCCGAGTTGCTCGCACAGGTCGGCGACCTTCGCCCGAGCGTGGTAGTCGAGCGTGTAGTTCTCGGCCGCCAACGCCCAGTACTCCAGGGCCTTCTCGAGGTCGCCCGCCCGCTCGTAGACATGGGCCTTCATGTGCAGCGCGAGCGTGGCCTGTGGGTTGATGGTCAAATACATGTCGGCCGCGTCCGCCGCCTCCTCGAAGCGGCCCTCGTCGATCAGCCGCGAGGCGGGGAGATAGCGCTCGCGGATGGTGATGGTGGCGCCCTTGGCGGTGTGGTCGCTCGGCCTGCGCTTCAGGCAGTAGTCGTACCACATGAGCGCCTTCTCCATCTCCGGCACCCGTTCCCAGCCGTGCGCGATGAGCCGCTCGATGTACTCCGGGTGCTCGAACCGGACGGCCGCCCCCATCCAGCGCGCGGCCTCCTCGTAGTCGCGGATCTTGTCGAAGTAGGTCCAGCCCAGCTCGAAGTACAGGTCATAGCGGTCGGGGTTCCAGGAGATGCCCTCCTTGAGCACGTTCACGCCCGTCTCAACCAGTTCCGCCCGCTTTTCCTCGTCGTCTGTCTCGACGTAGAGGTTGTACGCGCAGTGCCAGGCGGTGATGCGCCACGGCTCAAGCCAGTGCGGGTCCAGCAGCGTGGTCATGCGCATCAGGTACAGCGCGTCCCACTGAGTGCCCGCACCCTTGTGCCACATGGAGTGCGTCTTCATCCACAGCATCGACGCCGCGACCTCGCGGAAGCCGCCCAGCATGGCACCGACGATCACGCTGGTCATGGCCGGGGCGTCGTACTGCAGGATCTTCGTCACCTGCGTCGGTCGCGCGTACCCCAGCACCAGGCGGTCGTAGCTGATGGCGTCACTGAGCGGCCTCATCCCGATCAACAGGCCGATGATCAGGATCCCGACCACCAGTTGCTTCACTGTGTTGTTCATGGGATCACTCTGTGTGCGCGGGTCGGCGCCAATCGCGTGCGCGCCCGCACGCGGCCTACACCTCGCGCTGATTGAAGAACAGGTACCCGAGCGCCAGAACCACCGCCACGTACAACGCGCCCATCGCGGCCACCTTGCCCATGTACGGCCAGATCACCGGGATGTCGGTCAGGATCGACTCGCGCACGTCGAAGTTCTCGAAGTGCGGCAGCACCCGGTAGATGGTCAGCAGGATCATGCGGGCCACCGGGTTCGCCGTCGTCTCCGGGTCGGCCAGGTGGCCGAAGAACTCGCTCATCTGGCCGACGAAGTAGACGAAGAAGCTGACGATCGCCGCCAGGATCCACGAGAACACCACCGACGCGACGACCGCAATGGCCATGACGACGGCCAGCTCGACGAAGTTGAGCACGATGGCCTTGGCGATGTTCTCGTACATGAACTCCATGGAGTAGACCGGCGAGCCCTCCTCGGTCGGCTGCGCGAACTGCGGCGCCTTGACCAGGAAGACGACGTAGAAGGTCGCGCCCATCAGCGCCACGTTGCTGATGACCGTGGCCAGCCCGCCGAAGTACTTGCCCAGCAGGAACTGCATGCGCGTGACGGGCTTGGACAGCAGGGTGTAGATGGTGCGCTTCTCGATCTCGTCGGGGATCAGCCTGGTCCCCAGGAACACCGCGATCAACATGCCGAAGAAGCGGATCGAGCCCAGGCCGACGTCGATCAGCATCTTCAACTCCGCGCCGGGCTGTAGGTACGTGAAGACCCACGACGAGCCGATGATGAGGATCGCGAAGACGAGAATGCCGTTCAGGAAGCGCCGCCGCCAGCCCTCGTAGTACGTCGCGCGGGCGACTCTATAGATCGCTCGCATCAGGAGCCACCTCTCCAACAGCGTCGATGAAGACTTCTTCGAGGGTGCGGCGGTCGGGGCCGACCGCAAGCAGGTGGCCGCCCTCGTCGTCGGCCCTTGCCGCGGCCTCGAAAGCCGCCTGCCGGTCGGCGAACAGCGCCCGGCAGGTGTCGTCGAGCCAGACGACCTCGTCGGCCACCTGCTCGAGTCCGGCAAGCATCTCCTCGGACGGGCTGCGCAGCTCGACGCGGTAGCGCTGCTCCTCGCCGGCCAGCAACTCCTCCACGCCGCCCTGGCCCACGAGCTCGCCGCGGTCGAGGATCGCGATGTTGTCGCAGATCGGCTCCATCTCCTTGAGCAGGTGCGAGCACAGGAAGATGGTCTTGCCCTCACCGCGCAGGCGCAGGATCACCTCGCGGATATCCCTGGCGCCGATGGGGTCGAGCCCGGCCGTGGGCTCGTCGAAGAACAGCAGGTCGGGCTCGTTGATGAGCGTCTGGGCGACCCCTACGCGCTGGCGCATGCCGCGCGAGTAGTTGGCCACCCGCTGCTCCCGGTGATCCCACATGTCCACCAGCTCGAGCAGCTCCTGGATCCGGCTCTCGAACTGCCTGCCGCCGAGACCGAACAGGCTCGCGTACATGCGCAGCAGCTCGGGCGCCGTCAGGTGCTCGTAGAAGTACGGGCCCTCCGGCAGGTAGCCCACGCGCTGCTTGGCCCGCGGACTGCCCATCGGCTCGCCCAGGACCTCCGCATCCCCGGAGGTGGCGAAGATCAGGCCCAGCAGGAGCTTGAGCGTGGTGGTCTTCCCCGAGCCGTTGGGCCCGACGAGGCCGAAGATCTGTCCCTCCTCGACCTCGAGCGACAGGTCGCGTACGCCCACCTGGTAGCGACCCCACCCCATGTAGTAGATCTTGGTCAGGTTGTCGGTGCGAATGGCGAGAGCTATGTGCGCCACCTCCCGAACGCGCTCACGCGCGCGCCCTTCCCTTCCTGGAATGCGAGCGTCCTCGCCCGCACATCCCTTGCTCAGGCATCACTGTGGGTGCAACACGCGCACAGTGCCTGAACGCCCGCGGCCGGTCGCGGCGCGGCCGCGAGATGGCGAGCGATCTCCGGGCGCTCGACTTCACAGGCCCTAACGCTTCCTGCCTGAGACCTTGTTCCCGGCGGCGCGCCTTTTTCGGCCGTGGCCGCGCGGGCGGACCGTGGGAGGTCGCTTGCCCCGCGTCGGGGAAAGGGGCAACAAGTGAGGGCCGCCGGCACAAGAGCCAGTCCGCAGGGGGACAGTGGGCCTGATGCCCGTCCACGAGAGCCGGGCCATGTCCGGCCGCCGCCGGACCCCGGCGACGGACAGATGCGGCTTCACGTTGGTCGAGATGCTCGTCGTGGTGTCCATCATCCTGATCCTCGCCGCCATGCTCCTGCCGGTGCTGGAGAGCGCGCTGGGCAAGGCCGAGAGCACGTCCTGTCTGTCGAACCTGCACCACCTCGGCATGGCCGCCAGGCTCTACTGCGACGACTACGACGAGCGAATCGTCCCGGCCATGCTCCCGCATCCGACCGCGAGCGGGGTGTGCTGGGACGTGACGCTGCAGCCCTACCTGAACAACCGCCCGATCCTCCTGTGCCCGACCGATGAGACGCCCAGGCGGGTGCCCGGCGCCATCAGCGAGCCGCACAGCTACGGCATCAACCTGGCGCTGGCGCAGGTCGGGGGCTACATGAGTTCGTCGCTGCGGCTGTGCGACAT
>JALGUI010000301.1 GCA_029820915.1 Candidatus Zipacnadia bacterium
GTGAAGGCGATCTCGAGGTCGGGGCTCTCAAGCGGGTTCGCGTTCGGGTTGGCGGCGCTCCCGCACCGCAGTATGCGGCGGTTGTAGACGGTGACCTTCACGACCTTCTGCACACCCGAGCGACTGACCACCGTGATCGGGAACGCGCCGGTCTGGCTCTTCGCCTCGATCCTGAGGACAGCGCTCGGACCTGTGCCCACCTTCCGCCAGGAGGCATAGGCATTGGAGCCGCCGGTGGTGGGGAAGGGCGTCACGCTCCAGGAGTCGGGCATGCCCTCCTCATCGGTCGCCCGGACGATGACGTCCTGCTGGGCGTTGAGCGGGACGCCCACCGCGATCTTGTTCACATGGATCTCCGGCCGGAGCGGCTCCTGCAGGATCACCTGCACCTCCCGTGGAGGGCTCACGACGCCATCGACCGTGGCCGTGACCTCGGGCATTCCCGGCTCGACGCCGATCGCGGCCGCACCGTCGAAGCGGATGCAGTTCTGCCCCGATACCACGTTCCAGAACACGGACCCCGGCGTCGGCGGCAGCGCCAGCACGGCGCCCTCAGCGTTCCGCGCGGTAATGGCGAGCGTCTTGCGCTCGTCCACCAAGAGGCTCTGGTTCGCGAGCACCGTGACCGAGTTGATCAAGCCCTCGGTGGTCACCGCGTCGAGGCCGGTGCCGTCCTCATGGATCTGCACGCGCGCCATGGCCCGGCCCACCATCGGGCCCTGCCCGTCGGGCAGCGCGAAGAACTTGCAGAAGAGCCACGTCTCGATGGCGCGCACGCGGCCGGGGAGTGTGTAGGTCTCGGTGTAGCATGCGGGGTCGCTGTGGCGGTTTGCGGTGAAGTTGTAGTCGCTCAGGTCATCCGCTGCGTTCAACAGCGAGAGCTTGAAGGAGAGGGCCGAGGACGGGGCCACCGCGGAGGTGCCCATGCCATCGGCGCTGCGTTCCGCCCAGTAGACTCGGAAGATCACCTGCTCGACCGTCAATGCGTTGCCATCGTCCGGCAGCACCGATGGCCCCGCGTCGGGGTCCTCGATCACCGCCGGCACGCCCCCACCTCCGCTACCACCACAACCAATCAGGCTTACCGTCAGCAGGCACGCCAGCACGGCGCCCATCGCGACTCGCGCGCTCATGCAGCTCCCTCTTCTCTTGCTACTGTGTCCCCTCGCCTCGACAGCCAGCCCGAGACCTCTCGCCACCTCGGGGTTGGTACGCGGGCTCTACTTGCTCAGGCCGGCACGCTGCGCGCTTGGGTATTGCGGCTCCTGTTGCGCTGATAGCTACAGCGGCCCGGGGGTGGCCCAAAGGTTGTAAGAAGGTGGAGCCGCAGTGTACCCAAGCCAGTGTAGTATACCGAGTGCCAACTACAAAGGCAATACCGTATCAACTTAGTCAATAGCAGACAACTACCGTGATACAGAATCTGGGAACATAACCATCGTGGGGCGGGTCCGCTGTACTACGATGAAGGCAACGAAGACGCTGCGCACTGCAGCTTGCGACGAGGCGCTGGAGCGTCGGTTCAGTCGAGGGGAAGCCGGTCGGGGCGCCGCGCGCCGAGGCCAGCGGCGGTCTCATCGTCCAGCCAGCAGCCCGGCTCAATGCCGGCGAGCCGCTCGCGGGCGATCGCCACGTAGCCCTCGTCGAGCTCGATGCCCACGCAGCGCCGGCCGAGCTTGCGGCACACTGCGGCGGTGGTCCCTACGCCCACGAAGGGGTCGAGCACCAGGTCGCCGGGGTCCGTCGAGGCCTCGACGACCATGCGCAGGATGGCCTCGGGCTTCTGGGTCGAGTGCGCCTTCTGGCCGTTCTCGTCGCGGATGCGCTCCCCACCCGCGCACACCGGCTCGCGCACGTACCAGTCCGAGCGCATCTGCTTGTCGTCGTTGTAACGCTTCATCTGCTCGTAGTTGAAGGTGTAGTCCTTGCGCTCGCGGTCGCGCACCGCCCAGATGAGGGTCTCCGTCGCGTTCGTGAAGCGCACGCCGCGGAAGTTCGGCATGGGGTTGGACTTGACCCAGATGACATCGTTGAGTATCCAGAAGCCCAGGTCCATGAGCACCGTGCCGACGCGGTAGATGTTGTGGTAGGTGCCGATGACCCACAGCGTGCCGTTGGGCTTGAGCACCCGCCTCACCTCGGTCATCCAGGCCGCGGTGAAGCGGTCGTAGGCCGCCATCGACTCGAACTGGTCCCAGTCCTCGTCCACCGCGTCCACCTTCGTGCGGTTGGGGCGGTACAGGTCGTTCTCAAGCTGGAGGTTGTAGGGCGGGTCGGCGAAGCACACGTCGAAGCTCTCGGCGTCGAAGCCCGCGAGCAGCTCGACGCAGTCGCCGGCGATGATCTCTTGCTCGGGCCACTTCCCCTCACGCGTGGCCATGAGGGCCCTCCCAGCCGAGGTGCTCGCGCGCGCGCGCGGCGGTCAGCGCCATCAGTTCGGCGACGGGCTCAGGGCCGCCCGCCTCGATCATCAGCGGCCCGGCGTAGCCGATCTCGTCGAGGAGCGCGACGAACTCCGGCCAGTCGATGACGCCCTGGCCGGGCAGCAGATGCCGCTCCTCGATGCCGTCGTTGTCGGAGATGTGCAGGGTCGCGATGTGCTCGCCCAGCGCCCGCACGGCCTGGGCCAGCGGCTCGCGCAGGTTCGCATGGTTCGTGTCCAGGCACACCGCCGGATCGCCGTCGCACAGGCGGAAGACCTCGAGGATCTCCGCGCTGTCGTTGCACAGCCGCGGCTTGTTGGCGGGCAGATACTCGATCGCCAGGCGCAGGCCGAGCTGCGCGGTGCGCTTGAGCAGGCAGTTGATGCTGCGCAGGCTCTGGCGGCGGCGCAGCTCGCCCTCGCCGGGGTCCTGCGCGGACAGGCCGGCGTGCGCCACGACCAAGCTCGCGCCCATCGCGCGCCCGATCTCAGCCGCGCGCCTGACCGCCCCCACGGCTGCACGGCGGCTCAACTCGTCGGGGTCGCTCAGGTCAACCTCGCCCCCGAAGGGCGCGTGGATCGACCACACGCGCAGCCCCGCGGCCTCGATCGCCCGGGCCGCCTCGGCGACGCGCGCGTCATCCTCGTAGAGGTCGCCGTCGAGCGGCACGTAGACCTCCAGCACCGCGGTGCCCTCGGCCGCCGCGGCGCTGAGATTCTCAGGTGTGAACTCCTGGTCCAGCATGGTGCTGCTGATGCCCAGCGGTCTGCGCATGGCATGGTTTCTCCTGGCGATGGGACGGTGGCAAGATGATGGCGTGCGCCCGATCGGGCGCGCCGACACGAGTCCTTAAGTCAGTTTACTCCGCGGGAGGTGATTCCCTCAAGGCCAGCGAAGGATTGCGCGTCGCTGGGGCAGCGGGAGCCCTCCGCAAGCGCATCGTTCACGGTGCGGCGGAGGGATTCTGCGTTGCCCCTGACGCACGCCGACAGCCCGGTGGGCGCAACGGTCGCGATCACCTGGCTGCACGGGGGCCAGGAGTGCGCGGCAACGGTCACGGTAGCGCAGCAACCCATCACGCGGGACGAGAGGCCGATCGAGGGACTATGAGCGACAACACCCACGGATGCTATCTCAGCGACCGAGAGGCGCGTCGGGAGGAGGCGGTGGAGGCCGCCCTCAAGGCCGCCTTCGAGGGCAACGTCAAGTTCGTGCGGCTCTGGTTCACCGATGTTCTGGGGTTCCTCAAGAGCTTCGCCATCACGGTCGAGAACCTGGAGGACGCCATCGAGAACGGCCGCGGCTTCGACGGCTCGTCGATCCAGGGCTTCGCGCGCATCGACGAGAGCGACATGATCGCGATGCCCGACCCCAGCACCTTCACCATCCTGCCCTGGCGCGGCGAGGACGTGCCGGTGGGCAGGATGTTCTGCGACATCCAGCACCCCGACGGCACGCCCTACGAGTTCGACCCGCGCTACGTGCTCAAGAAGAACCTGCGGCGGGCCGAGGAG
>JALGUI010000302.1 GCA_029820915.1 Candidatus Zipacnadia bacterium
CGGAACAATTGACAGGGGGCTTCCGTCCTACTAACATCATCCGGAGATGAGTCCCTGAGCCCAAGGGAAGGCCGTGGAGTCTGCGCTCATGCGTTGGTGCCGTTGCCTGTCGCTCATAGCCATCACCCTCATATTGAGCGCGCCCGCCCCCGCCGAGGACGTCTTCGAGGGGGTCGGGCGCCTCTTCGAGGACTGGGGCCTGTTCCAGGGGATGCAGATCAGCGGGAGCAATACGCTGACCCTGCAGGAGCACTCGCTGATCGGGTCCCACTCAGCCTTCGAGGGGCAGCGCTGGGACACGGGCACGCTGGTGCGCCGCAGCTCCATCCACGTCGAGGGCCCGATCTGGCAGAGCCTGGGCATCCAGGCCGACATCTCCTACTCCGGCTGGGGCCGCAGTTACTCCCGCTACGTGCTGGGCTGGACCACCGACAGCACCGCCCTCTACTACGGCGACCTCAACATCCGTCTGAGCGGCAACGAGTTCGCGGGCTTCAGCAAGACGCTCGAGGGCTGGCAGATCGACCAGATGCTGCCGGGCGGCGGCCTGCTGCGTGGCTTCTACTCGCAGGAGAAAGGCCTCACCCGTCGCGAGACCATCAACGGCAACAACACCTCGGGCCCGTTCTTCCTGCGCTACACGCCCCTGATCGAGGGCAGCGAGATCGTCAAGGTGGACGAGGAGGTCATGCGCTTCGGGCGCGACTACCGCCTCGACTACGAGACCGGCCAGCTCTGGTTCGAGCCGGTCGATGGCCCGCCCCGCATCATCCCCAGCACGTCGGTGATCTCGGTCAGCTACCAGTCATTCGGCTGGGAGAGCAGCCCCGGGGCGCTGTACGGGGCGCGGGCGGAGATGCCGCTGCTGGATGACGCGATGCTGTTGGGCGTCACGGCGCTGCTGCAGGACCGGCGCGACCCGGGGAGCGCGGGCGACACCGCCGGCTTCCAGGAGGACATCTTCCAGGCCTCGGGCACCACGGGGCCCTTCGACGTGAACTTCCGCCCGATCCTGCCCAACGGCGCCACGGTGATCTTCGAGGGCGAGCGCCAGACGATCGACCAGACCGTCGTGGTGCTGGCGGACAACGTCGAGCAGGTTGCGGGCGTGGACTACGACGTCTACCACGACATCGGGCGCATTCTCTTTCGCCGCGCGGTCCCGCCCACGGCGCTGGTCATCATCCGCTACTACTACGACCTCGGCCAGCCGGCCGAGGGCGGCGACACGCAGGTGGTCGGCCTCGACCTGGGCTACCGTATCGCCCCCGGCATGACCCTGCGGGCGGACTGGGCGCACAGCGAGCGTCAGGCCGGCGCCACCGGCGGCCAGGCGTGGCGCACCAGCCTCGCCTACTCGCGGCCGAGCGTGAGCGCCACGGTGGAGATGCGCGACGTCCAGCCCGGGTTCAGCTACGTGGACACCGTCGGCTTCCAGCGCAAGGAACGAGGCCTCAACATCGCCGCCGAGTGGCAGGCCAACGACTACATCTCGGTCTACGAGCGCTATTCGGACCTCGCGAGCGACAGCGGCCTGCTGTTCGGCTACAGCGGCTACAGCGGCTACGGCGGAGGTGGCACCTTCTCGCCGTTCGCGGTGGGTCCGGCGCAGACGACCTCGTCTGAGCTCGAAGTCAAGACGCGGCGCAATGACTTCGGCGTGGATGTGCGCTACCCCGACTGGCCGACGCTCAGCTACACCCGCCAGGACATGGAGAACGCCGGCGGGACGCGCGGCGACAGCACGCGGACCACGGACACGCTGTCGCTGAACTACGCGCCCACCAACCTGCCATTCAGCCTCCGCGTCAACCTCAATGAGACCAGCCAGGACTACCTGGGCATCGACAGTGGCGACCCGCTGAGCGGGCCGCGCGGCTCGTCCACCGAGCAGCTCCAGGTCTCGGCGACCTACACGCCCGTGGCGACGCTCTCGCTCGCCGGGCACTTCGGCACCAATCGCTCCACCGCAGCCACCTCGGACGATCGCTCGACAGGCGTCGTGTCGCAACTCTCCGTGCGCTGGACGCCTTCCAGCCGCCTGAGTCTGAGCCTTGACCACTCGCGATCGCAGTCCGACGGCGCGGTCACCAGCGGCTTCTACGGCGGCACCGGTGGCATCGGTGGCATCTCGACCTTCGGCACCTCGCCCCTGCAGCTCCCGGACAACCCCGGCGGCGGGGGCGGCGATGACGGGGACGACGGCGACGACACGCAGGAGCGTGCGCGCTACGAGGACAGCAGCACCAACGCCAACCTGACCTTCCGGCCGATGGATAACGTCAACCTGACGCTGTCGGCGGGGCTGCGCGAGTACCGCAGCGGCGGCGGAATCGGCTACCTGACGGACAGCGAGCAGACGTACTACAACGCCACGGCGGGCTGGCAGCCGAGCCGCGCCCTGTCGCTCAGCACCACCTGGGGCACGGACGAGATGCGCTTCCTCGACGAGGGGCGCGGCGCGGTCCTCAACAACATGCTCGCCTTCGGCGCCCACTGGCGTCCGCCGGACCAGCCCTGGGGGCTGTCGCTCAACCTGCACCGGCAGACCGGCAGCAGCCCCACCTACATCGGGTTCGGCGAGAGTCAGCTCATGCGCATCGTCCCGACCGACCTGTTCGATGTCTCCGGCGAGCTCACTTACGAGATCCGGCAGGGCATCAACCTGTTCGGGCGCCTGGGCCGCGCCGACTACGACAGCGGCTACGCGGTCTTCACCAAGGACACGGGCGAGGTCGGCGTGCGCTACCGCATGAGCGACCTGGCCAACATGACCTTCGGCTACCGCTACATCAAGAACATCACGGGCGATCCCGAACTGCCGCTGCCGGGCAGCGGCATCGGCTCGTCGGCGAGTCAGAACTACATCGCGCACACCTTCCTGTTCGAACTCGCCAGCACGTTCACGACGGGGCTGTCGGGAGGGGGCGGCTCCGGCTACACGGGGTACTCAGGCGGGCTGGCCAGCTTTGGCGGCTACGGCGCGGGTTACGGTTCCGGCTCGGGCTACGGCTCCGGCTACGGTTCCGGCTATGGGTACGACTACAGAACCGGTGGCGGCATCGGCGACTTCAGCGGTACGGGCACGTACCGGCGCCCGGGCGCCACAGGCATCGGCGGGAGCGGCTACGGCCAGGGCCTGTCGCCCTTCGGCGGCCAGGACCGGGGCTACCGCATGCAGGACTTCTCGACGGGCGCCGATGACACGCGCGGCAGCAGCGCCACCTACCGCCTGCCCACCACCGGCCAGGGCCAGGGCTTCGAGACCGGCCTGGGCGACTTCAGCGAGGAGCACGTGGGCCAGCCGCCCGCGCCCTTCGGCCCCGAGAGCCCCGTGACCCCGCGACCCGGCCCCGGCGACGGCCTCGAGGGCCCCGTGTTCCCGCCGCGCGGCCCCGGCGACGGCCTCGAGGGCGACGCCGAGCACAGGTGGTGGCAGTGGTATGACTGAGCGCCGGGCGCCGCGGGCGGGAGCGCGACTGTTCGCGCCGGCCGGGCCACTGTGGCCGGCCCTGTGGCTGGCGCTGGTCGCCGCGCTTCCGGCGGCGGCATCGCCCTTCCGCAACATCGTCAACGAGCCGTTCGCCACGGTCAGCGACGGCCCGCAGGGCGCGATCGTTGTCGAGGAGCGCGGCATGTCGCCGGCGGACGCCGGCGACATCGCGCGGGCGATCCGCACCCAGCACGGCGTCCGGGCGCTGAGCCGCGCCAACCACACGCTGCGGCTGCTCCAGCGCCTGGGCCTCAAGAGCCCCCGGGCGCGCCTGGCCTTCCCGCGGCGGCTGGTGCGCGTGCGCGACGGGCGCATCGTGGCGCCGGACCTGATGGCGACGCGGCAGGCGGGAGGCAGCCCCGGCGGGGCCACGAACGAGCTGCGCTTCACCTTCCAGGGCTTCGCCGAGGCCGACGAGACCGCCCTCAGCGACTACCTCGCGCG
>JALGUI010000303.1 GCA_029820915.1 Candidatus Zipacnadia bacterium
GGTCCTCGATCTCGCCCGGCGAGCGCTCCCAGAAGTAGCGGCTGATCGACCGCGCGTGTCGCTCCTCGGGCAGGTCCATCAGCACCACCCGCCCGCCCAGGTAGTGGAGGATCTTCAGGCGCAGGTACAGGTCATGGTCCTCGACCCAGGAGGGCAGGATGACCAGCCGGAAGCCGTCGAGGTCGCTCACCAGTGGGACGAGATCGTGGGCCACGCCGGCCTCGGTCAGGGCGTCGGAGACCGCGGCAACCGACGGGTCGTCGGGCGCGAGACGGTACAGCACGGCGACCTCGTGCTCAGGGTCGGGCGTAGCATACGCGCGCACCACGATGTCATCGAACCAGGCAGTCGCCCCGCCCGAGCGGTAGTTGAGGCAGAAGGTCGCGATGGCGGCGATGCGACGACCAGTGGGGGCGAGGTAGCTGCCGGTCCTCTGGATCCACCCACCCGCCTCAGCGGCCTGCACCTGGAGCGTGTCCGGGAAGAACCAGGTGGTGGTGCCGTCGTCGAGCACGATCTTCAGGTCGATGCCGATGCCGGTGTCGGCGTCGATGGCGTCGGCCTTAAGCCACGCCGAGACGCTGAGGGCGTTGGGGAAAGGCTCGGCGAAGACGTGGTCCCCGGCGGTCACCATGCCGACCATATCCGCGGTGCCCGGGAGACGCAGTGACGCCGGCGCGGAGTGGAAGTCCTCCTCGTCGAGCACCGGGTGCCCGGGAGACGCAGTGACGCCGGCGCGGAGTGGAAGTCCTCCTCGTCGAGCACCGGTTGCGCCGGTCCTCGTGAGCTCTGCCAGCCGGCCAGCCCGTCGCTGAAGTCGCCGTTGGGGACCAACGCATTCTGCGCGCAGCCCGGAAGCGGGACCAGCAGCGCACATGCCACGAGTGTCATTCGCCAGGCCATCGCCGGGCCGCCTCCCACTGCTGCGAAGTGCCGTGCCCGGGTATTCGCCACGGCCTGCCGGAGCCCCTGTCGGCGGAGGACTCGAGCCGGGCGGCGGACAACACTGCGGCCGGGGGGCCTGACGAGGACCAGGGAGGTGCGTTCATGCGCGCGGTGCTGCCGGTTCTGTCGCTCGCTCTCCTCACGGCCATCGCGGTCGCACAGGAGCTGCCCGAGGGCGCCGTCCTGGTCGGCCACTGGGCTCTGGACGATGGCGATGGCCAGTGGGCCGGCGACACCGGCGAGTTCGGCCACAGCGGCATCCTCGGCACATCGATGGCGGAGGACGCAAGCGACCCCACATGGGCGGTCGAGGGCCATGTCGGCGGGTGCCTGCGTTTCGACGGCGACACCGACCGCGTGACGCTCGCGAACTCGGCGGCGCTGGCTCCGGTCACTGGGCTCATCGTCGAGGCCTGGGTCCGGCAGGCCGAGCGTACCCCCTTCGCACGCGTCCTCGACAAGGGCAGCACCTTCGACATCTACATCCACGAGAACGGGCAGGCCTCGTTCCGCCTGCGCGGCGCAGAGGCCGACGGCGTGCGCAGCCCGACGCCCGTGCCCCTCGACGAGTGGACCAGCATTCGCGGCGAGGTGTACGCAGGGCGCATGCGCCTGCTGATCAACGGCGAGGTGGTCGCCGAGCGCGAGTACGCCGAGGCCATCGAGGACGCCGGGCAGGACCTGCTCATTGGCTCGGCACAGAACGCCCGGCCCTTCGACGGCCTGATCGACGAGGTCAGGTACTGGAACGTCGGCTACGAGCCGCCGGCCGCGCTGCAGCCCGCCGAGCCTACCGAGCACACCGTCGGGCTGTGGCGGCTCGATGCTGAGCGCGTCATCGATGCCTCGGGCACGCAGGCGGAGGGAGAGCTGGTCAACGGGCAGGTCGTCGCGGGGCGAGTCGGCCAGGCGATGCGCTTCCACGGCGACGGCTGGGCGCGCATCGCCGCCGACCCCTCGCTGGACCTCACCGAGCAGATCACCATCGACGCCTGGGTGCACCAGCAGCAGCGCGGGCCGTACGCTCGGATCGTCGAGAAGTCGGACTGGGCGTGGGGGGTGTGGATCACCACCTTCGGCAACGTGGACTTCTTCTTCAAGACCGCGGATGGGATGTACCACCACACCGTCAGCCTCGCGACTGTGCCCCTGCGCCGGTGGACGCACGTGCGCGCCACCTTCGACGGCTTCCAGGCCGCGGTCTTCATCAATGGCGAGGAGTCCGTGCGCGACCAGATGCCACCGGCTCAGGACATGCTGCTGACCTCGGACGGGGACCTCTACATCGGCAACCGGCACCTCGGTGACCGCGGCTTCGTGGGGATGATCGACGATGTGCACATCTCCGGCGCCGTGGCGGACCGGCCGCCGCTGGCGCTTGTGATCGATCCCCTCCCAAGCCTGGGCCACTGGGACCTGCGTGCGAGCGCGCGTGGCCTGGCGGACCCGGTGGACCGCATTGAGGTGAGGGTGACGCGGGACGCCGACGGGTCTGAGATGCTTGCGCTGACCATCGACCAGCTCAGCCGTGGTGTAGGCACTGGGCGCATGGACATCGATCCCCAGCCCGGTGACTACACCGTGGTCGCGACGGCGCTCGGCGAGGACCGTGCGCCTCTGGCCGAGGAGCGCCGCGAGATCACCGTCCCGGACGCCAGACCGTGGCTGGAGGCGAAGGCGGGGGAGACCGACGAGGTCCTGCCGCCGTGGACGCCCATCGAGGTGTCCGAGGAGGAGGGCGCGATCAGCGTGGAATGCTGGGGGCGCCGTCACGAGCTGGGCGGTGGCGCGCTGCCGGAGAGCCTGACCAGCGCAGGCGCCGAGCTGCTGGCGGGGCCGTGCACGCTGACGAGCGGCGGAGAGGCGAGCGCGTGGCGGCCACCGAGGGTCGAGGAGCGCAGCGACGCGAAGGTCGTCCTGTCGGCCGAGGGCCTCGTGGGCGGTACCGCACTGAGCATGCGCACGACCATCGAGTTCGATGGGATGGTGCGCTACGATCTGACGGTCTCGCCCGCGGAGGGCGGCGGGCCGACCGACCTCGTGCTGAGAGTCCCGCTCGCGGCCGAGCATGCGACGCTCATGCACCACCCGGGCGACTGGTTCGGCGACGAGACCTGCGCCGGAGCGGTGCCTCAGGGACGGTGGGAGGCCGACAGCCAGTGGTACCTGTGGGTCGGCGATGAGGATCGCGGGCTGTGCTGGTTCGCCGAGGACCAGGCGACCTGGCCCATCGCGCCCGGGGCCACCGGCATCGACCTGGTCCCGGAGGGCGACGCCCGCGCCATGCAAGTGTGGCTCATCAGTGCAGAGGAGCCACTCGCCCAGCCGCGCACCTTCACGTGGGGCCTGATGGCCACGCCCGTGAAGCCCTTGCCCGAGGACCGGCGCGTCTGGCGCTTCGGCAGCCTGAGCAGCGGCGCGAACGTAGCCGTCCAGTGGTCGATCAGGGGGCTCAGCGAGTGGCACTCGTTCCCGGTGCCGGTCGAGCCGGTGCGCTACCATGCCCTCGCCGATGCGGCGCACGAGGAGGGCGTCCGCATCGTCCCTTACACGAACTTCAACATGCAGAGCGACCAGGGCGAGGCCTGGGGGTACTACGGGGCCGAATGGTTCGCCCACGCCGGGAAGGGCACCGCGGCCGACGTGCTGCGCATGGGCGTGGTCAACATGCGCTGCTGCCCGCTGGTCGAGAGCTGGCAGGACTTCATCACGTGGCAGTACCAGCGCTTCCTGGCCGAGTACGGCTGGGACGGCTACTACCTCGACAACTCCATCCCGGGCAAGTGCAACAACCCGTACCACCCGGACTCCCACCACGGCCGCTGGATGATCTTCGGCACGCGCGAGCTGATGAAGCGCTTCTACGCGATTACCAAGGCCGACGACCCACGCAACGTGATGGTCTGCCACATGTCCACGCGCCTGTGCATCCCGCTGCTGTCCTTCTGCGATGCCTACGTCGATGGCGAGCAGTACCACTGGGCACTCAACTACTTCGACGGCGACTACATCAGCCTGACCGGCCTGCCTCGGGTGCGCGCCGAGTTCACCGGGCGGCAGTGGGGGCTCATCCCGCTGTTCCTGCCCGAGCTGGGCGGCGCGTCCGGGCACAAGCAGGAGCGCACGCGCGAGCTGTTGGCGTTGCTCCTGCCCCACGGCACGCGCTTCTGGGCCGGCGCCTGCGACATCCCGACGCTCAACGCGGCGCTCGACGCCCTCGAAGAGTTCGGGCTGACCGACGCGCGCTTCCTGCCCTACTGGTCGAGCGGTGACGTGCTCGCGGTCGCGCAGCCCGAGGCGATCGCGAGTGCATATGCGCGGGACGGCGCAGGCGCTGTGCTGGTCGTGTCGAACCTCGCCGATGAGGAGCGGGAGGTGGCGGTGGAGGTGGACCTGCAGGCCATCGGGATCGACGGCGAGGCGAGTGCCGGGGATGTCCTTGACGGTGGAGAGGTCACGCTCGCCGGCACTGCCCTGACGGTGAGCGTGCCCGCGCGCGACTTCAGGCTGATCAGGCTGACGCGGGAGTGAGCGAGATGCCGCGATTCGCGCTGGGCATGGCGCAGATGCTGGTGGAGGGCGGACAGATCGAGGCGAACCTGGCGCGCGCGGAGGAGATGATCGCGCGGGCGGGAGCGATCCCAGGGCCCACGAGCGACCGGCTGGCCGACGCGGCCGCCGGGGCGGGGGTCTACGTCGTGGCCGGGATCAGCGAGAGGTGCGGCGAGCGCATCTACAACGCCGCCGTGCTGATCGCGCCCACGGGCGAACTGCTGCTGCGCCACCGCAAGATCAACGTGCTCGGCATCGCGCAGGACCTCTACGCTATCGGCGACTCACTCGGGGTGGCCGAGACGCCGCTGGGCACCATTGGCATCCCCATCTGCGCGGACAACTTCGCGAGCTCGTTGACGCTAGGGCATTCGCTGGCGCGCATGGGGGCGCAGATGATCCTGTCTCCATGCGCGTGGGCGATGCCCGCCGAGCATGACAACGAGGCCGAGCCCTACGGGCAGACGTGGCTGACCTCGTTCGGCGAGCTGGCGCGGCTGTACGATCTGACGGTGGTGGGCGTAAGCAACGTCGGCTGGATCACCGGCGGGCCGTGGGACGGGCGCAAATGCATCGGCCGCTCGCTGGCGGTCGGCCCGAGCGACCGCGAGGGGTCGCGTGGGGAGGTGCTCCTGCATGCGCCCTACGGCGTGGATGCCGAGGGCCTGTTCGTCGTCGAGATCGACCCGCAGCCGGCGACCGCGCGCGGCACCGACTTCGCCGCGGCGCTCAAGCAGCGCGGCTACGA
>JALGUI010000304.1 GCA_029820915.1 Candidatus Zipacnadia bacterium
CGGGCAGCCCAGCCGTTGCGTCGTTTGCTCCCGCCCACGGGCGGGACTGCGGCTATGCGCGGGCCGAGAGAAGCCAGAGGCTTCTCCAATGGAACCTGACGCCTGCGCAACACAGCCGCGCAGGCGTCACTCCTCGCGCTGAGCGCTCGGAGCGGCCCCTCCGGGAGGATGCTGCGCATCCTCAGGACAAGGCGGCGCATCGCTTCTCCATCGCGTGGCCTCGCCGCAGCCGTCTCGACTTGTGGGTAATGCATAGCCCGGTGGGAGGGAACGCCCCGTGGCTCATGGAAACGGGCGGAGTTCGCGCACAGGGCGTTGGCCCGGGGACGGGCCGCGACACGATCGCGGCGCGCCGCGGCGAGGCCTGCGACCCGGGGACGGGCCGCGACACGATCGCGGCGCGCCGCGGCGAGGCCTGCGAGCGCAATACGGAGAAGCCGGAGCAGCCTGGGATTGAGCGACCTAACGAGCTACGCGCTAATCTTCCTGGTGGTCTTCCTCGCGAACACCGCGAGCAGCCTCACCGGCTTCGGCGGCACGATCCTGGCGCTGCCCATCGTGGCCATGATCATCGGCCTGAAGGTCGCGGTGCCGGTGCTGGTGATACAGGCCTGGGTGCTGGCGGTCTGCATCGTGTCCGAGGCCCGGCGGCACATCTCCTGGCGCGACTGGGCGAAGATCGTCATCTTCGTCGTCATCGGCCTGCCCGTCGGCATACTGCTGGCGGACACCGTGCCTGAGAACCCGCTCAAGGTCGCGCTCGGCCTCTTCACGCTCGGCGTGGGTGCGTACGGAGTGGTCCGCCCCATGCCCGGCGCGGACAGCCGCGAGCGGCTCGTGGGCTGGAAGGGCCGGGCGCTGACGGCGCTGCTGGCGGTGGGCGGAGTGGTGCACGGGGCCTTCGCGACCGGCGGGCCGCTGATCGTGATCTATGGCACGCGCGCGCTGCGCGACAAGAGCGTCTTCCGGGTGACCATGAGCATGACCTGGCTGACGCTGAACACGATCCTGCTCGCACAGTGGCTCGTGCGCGGCGCCCTGACCGGCCCACAACTCAGGCTGGCGGCCATGTGCATCCCGTTCACGCTTGCGGGGATGGCGCTGGGGACCTTCGCGCATTACCGCGTGAACGAGGTGGTCTTCCGCCGCGCGGTCTACGCGGTACTCATGGCCGCGGCGGTGATGCTGCTGGTGTCGGCGTTGGGATAGACCCCGGCAACCCTACTCGTCCGAGCGCGGCCGGAGATCGATGTCCACCACGAACGGCTCGGTCTCGCCGTCGGGGAGGACCGTGGCCGCGGTCTCGGAGACCGCTCGCAACGGGCCGCCCTCGTGCATGCGCTCCGTCAGACCGATCCGATACTCGAACCCTGCAATCAGGCCGTTAACCCGCCAGCGTCCGCCGGCGTCGGAGATCACGACTGTAGAGACGGTGCCGGGGCCCGCCCCCACACCGGAGGTGGTGGCGCCGGGCACTGATACCACAATGAGTGCCCCCTCGATCGGCGTCCCGTCAGCCCCGATGACCGTCCCCTCGACCGCCGCCAGCGGCTTCAGCTCCAGCGTCTCAGGCGCCGCCGCATCCTCAGTCCACAGCGCGCCGGCCGCGACCTGCAGATCGGCGGCGAAGGCGATGACCGTTACGTCATCGACTGGAGGCAGGCCCTCAAGCTGGAAGCGACCGTCGTCGCCGGTCCTCGTGCTCAGTGGCTGGTTGAGGCTGTCGGCGCCAGCCACCACCAGAGCGCTCGCCTCAGGCTTCCCGTCGCGCAACACCACGCCGGTCAGCGAGCGGTCGCCGGTCGCCACGACGATGGTGCCCAGGTCGCGCGTCTCGCCGGGCTCCAGAGTGAGCTGCTGCATCTTCCGGTAGGTCTCGGTGTATCGCTCGCGGGGAATCATGCCGCGCAGCGTGTCCGTGGCATGGGGCATCAGCGTCACCCCGGACGGCAGCGGCGCCATGCGGATGACACCCTCCTCGTCGCTCACCCAGGTGACGGGGAGGGGGTACGAGCTCATGCCGTGATCGCCGTACGGCTCCGCCTCGCCGACGAGCATTTCGACGCCCTGAACGGGATTGCCCTTGGCGTCTTCCACGCGCAGGATGATGCCAGCGACCGGCCGTAGCTCGATGCGCACGTCCTCCGAGCCGCGCTCGGGTCGGGCGAAGGCGACCAGGGTCTCGTCGGGGCCATACGCCATGCAGCGGACGCCAAAGATGGGCAGGCCCCAGTTCTCGATGCGGAAGTGCCCCTGTTCATCGGTCGTCGCTTGCGCGTCCTCATCACGACCCGCCACCACCGTCGCACCTTCGACCGCCTGCCCGTCCGGACCGACGACCGTGCCCGAGAGAGCGCGCCGGGGCAGGATGCGGAAGTCCACGGTGGCGACCTGGCTGGGCGCGAGTGTCACCATCGTGGGGCGTGGCTCGACACGCCCGGCGTACTCGCACGACACCTGCCACTCCCTCGCCGGTGGCCGGAACTCGTAGCGACCATCCGCACCGGTCTCCCTCGTCCCCCACGGAGCCCACCAGCCCCCTACTTGCTGGGCGCAGACCACCTCGACGCCCTCGGCGGGCTCACCGGTCTCGGCGAAGGTCACGCGCCCGTGGATCGTGGGGCTGGGCAGCATCGCGATCTCCACGCCCTCCAAGGCCTCCCCCACTCCGACCGTGACCCGCACGGGCTCGAGGAGCGTGGCATTCGCGATGTAGCCGGTGCTCAGGGAGTACTCGCCGGGCGGGAGGCGATCAAGGGTGAAGCGCCCCGCGTCGTCCGCTACATCTCGATCGGTGCCCAGGTCGGAGAAGGCGCTCACTTCCACCCCGGTGAGGGGCTGGCCCTGGAAGAGCACGCGCCCGCGGATCGTGGCCTCCGGCTCAAGCCTGATGTCGAAGGTCTCGCCGGGCGTGGCGAAGCGCTGGTGCCCGTAGCCCTGCCACGTGGCCCAGCCCTCCCCGCCGGCGGTGAGACTGACCCGCATGTCCGGCGCGAAGCCGTCGATGCGGCAGCGCCCATCCGCGTCAGTGGTCACCCAGCCGTAGACACTCTCCGGGAGGCGGTACCACTGGGGCTCGCCGTCGGTCGGGGGCGAGACCGAGGTCGCGCGCACCGACCGTCCTGGGAGGGGATTCCCGTCAAGGTCGAGCACGCGGCCTTCGACCGCCATGGGCGGGTCGGTCACGCGGATCGTGACATCCTCGCCCGGGGGCGCGGTGGCCACGCCAATGGCGTGACCCTCCGCCAGCGCCACGAGCGAAGGCCACTGGCGCGGGCTGGCGGTGGTGAAGCTGATCGCGAAGCGTCCGTCGGCACCCGCCGCGCCCTCCACCCACCACGCGCCCGGTCCATCCGGCGCGCGGTACACCATGACGCGCGCGCCCGGTATCGCCGCACCACCCGGCCCGACGACGCGGCCGGTGATAGTAACCTCTTCGCCCAGCGCGGGCGCAAACGAGAGGCCCAGAGACAGCACGAGACAGACATACATGCGCATTCCCGTCCCCCTCCTTCGGTCACTCTCTCAAGCCTGCGGCCACGCCGTCAAGTATAGCGCGCCGTCTACTATTGTCAATAGTATTTGCACGTGGCTTCATCCGTCATCGCCCGAATCACGGCCGCCTGGTGAGTCCATCACCTTCACGTAGAACATCCAGTTGCGCTCCCAGTAGCGCTCGAGCTTGAGCGTCAGCACGTTCGCGCCCTGGTGGAGCGGCACGGTGATCTCGCACTCGTCCTCCTGCAGGCCCTTCAGGTTCGGCAGGTAGGCGATCTCCTCACCGTTGAGGTAGGCCACGCACGAGCTGGACGAGCCGATGCTCAGCCCCGCCTCGCCCGCTGCATCGGCCTCGATGGCCGTGGTCGCGTAGACCACGTCGCCGGTCTCGGCCTCGGTGTTGCTGCCCAGGTCCACCACGCCCGACGCGTCGGTGCGCACCTCGGTCCAATCGGCCGGGGCTGCGGAGAGGTCGTCCTCCGGCGAGAAGCGGAGCTGGCGGATCGGCCACCACGCCGGGTTCGGGTGGCGTGGGCTGATGCGCCAGACGCGGGAATCGTCCGCGCGGTCGGCGGGGTCCGCCGGCCGGATGACCACCACGCTCACGCCCCAACCGGTTGGGCCGCCGAAGGTCAGCTCCAGGTGGCCGCCGGCGACCTCGGCGATGAACTCGCCCAGGTCCGCGCCACCGGGGTAGTAGGCCGCGTCGAACAGCCGCACGCCGGTGCGGTCGCGCCGGTGCGGTCGCGCACCATTCCCGAGCACCGGAAGTTGCGGTTCGTCCAGGACGGGTTGCCGCGCACCACGCGCACCTCGTGCGCGCCGTCGGGCAGGTCGATGCGCAGCGTGCGGGGCCGGCCGCAGTAGAGCCCGCGGTTGATGATCGCCGCGTCCGGCCGCCACTCGTAGGGCCAGAAGGGCAGGCCGTGCATCTCGATCTCCTGCAGCGCCGAGCCGTAGCGGTGCGCCATGCCGTAGCCGGTCTCCTCGGGCGTGGGCTCGGAGCTGTCGGCCACCGGCAGCCAGCCGTAGCCCAGCTCGGCCGAGTACGCGGTCTCCGCGCCCAGCGCCCGCCACGGCTCGGCGTCCTCCTCCGCCCCGAAGTCCAGCGCCAGCACCGCGCCCTCGGTGTCGGCCATGGCTCGCCAGCGCTCGAAGTAGCGCTCGTCCTCGGCGGCCTGCACGTCGCGCAGGAACTGCTCGGCCTGCGCGCGGAAGGCCGCATCGTCCATGCCGCGCGCCTCGTGGATCGTCCCCGCGCGGTCGCGGAAGTTGCCCCACTCGTCGCCCAACGCCCACAGTGCGCGGTCCAGCATCGCATCGCCCTGCAGCCGGTCGCTGAGGGCCCGCTCTGCGCCCGCCGGCCCGAGCACGATGCAGCATCGCATCGCCCTGCAGCCGGTCGCTGAGGGCCCGCTCTGCGCCCGCCGGCCCGAGCACGATGCAACCGTAGACGCGCACGCCCGGCACCTGCACGAGCGTCACACCGTCGGCCACGCCGAACAGCAGCGGCCGCGGCTCGGCGTCGGTGGTCAGCCAGGTGGCCTCCTCCGGCTGGGGCATGCCCTCGGGCAGGCGGATGGCGATCTCGAAGGGCGCAGCGGGCGTGGCGCGCGCGGACTCGTAGTCCACCTCGTAGTTGACCAGGTGCACGCTGAGCAGGTCGGCACCCTCAGGTCGGCACCCTCCGCCTGGTGCCGCCACGGCGTCACCCAGAGCAGGCGCGGGAGGTCGCCGCCGATGAGCGCCTGACCTCCGAGCGCCGCGCGCACCTCGGCGGCGGCCTGCTCGACGACCGCGCGCGTGGCGTCGGACTCGGTCGCGCGGTTGAAGAAGAAGTGCTCGCCGCCGAGGAGCTGGATGACCTCGCCCTG
>JALGUI010000305.1 GCA_029820915.1 Candidatus Zipacnadia bacterium
CCTCGACCCGCGCCCGGCCTTCCGGCGTCGCCAGGCCGGCGATGCGAGCGAGCACGGCATCCTCGCCGGTATCCGAGTAGTACTGCGGCCGGATGCCGGCAGGTGCGAAGCCGAGCTTCTCATACAGCCGCGCCGCCGGCTCATTGCCCGCGCGGTACTCCAGGTGCACCACGTCGGCGCCGACCGCTACCGCCTGCCGCAGTGCGGCCAGCACCAGCAGCTCGCCCAGGCCCTGGCCCCGCCGGTCCGGAACGACGGCGAGCGTGCAGATGTGCGCATCGTCGAGCGCGTGCCACATGCCGACGAAGCCCGCGACCGCGCCGTCGATGGTCGCCACGAGGTAGCTCGAATCTGCCTGCCGCAGCTCGTCGGCCAGCAGCGACCGGCTCCAGGGCGTCGGGAAGCTCACGCGCTCGATGGTGGCAATGGCGTACAGGTCCGACGGGCCCGCGCGCCGCACCACGACTTCGGTCTGCTCCTCTACGCTCCCGGCGTCATGCATGGCCTGACCCCCGCAGGCCCAGGTCCACGCCGAACTCGCGCTCGGCCTGCGACAGCCGCACGTAGCGTGGGGTCAATGCGAAGGCGGCATCCGGGTCCGCCGCCGCGATGCGCCCCTCGGCCACCCGGGCTGCGAGCGAGGCGCGAGCGAGTGCATGCTCGCCCCCGGCGAGCGCCGCGTCGGGGAAAGCGCCGGCGATGTCATCGGCGAAGTGCGCGGCGGCATCGCCGCACACGACGTCGGGAGCCCGCCCGAGCGCCTCCGCCGCCGCGCGCAGCGCCGTGGGCAGGCACAGCACCACGGTCTCGGCGCGCTCGACGGGCAGGCCGTCCTCCCCCACCTCGAGCGCGGTCGCGTAGACCTCGTCGGCGCGCGCACGCTGCAGCACGCACACGGATGCGCCCGTGGCGGCGCCGAGGCCGGCGGCGATCGCCTCCGGGGCCGACACGCCCACGAGCGGCAGCTCCAGTGCGTGCGCGAGCGCCTTCGCCAGCGCCACGCCCATGCGCACGCCGGTGAAGGAGCCCGGGCCGATGCCGACCGCGATGGCGTCGAGCCCGGCCTCGGCCGCGGGCGACCCTGTCAGCTCGCGTACCTCGACCGCCAGCCGCTGGTTGAGGATCATGTGAGCGGCGAAGCTGCGCTCGCCGACGACCGCGCCATCGCGCAGCAGCGCGACGCTCGCGGTCGGGCCGGATGTCTCAATCCCCAGGATCGTCATCGCTTCTCATCCGCTCGACAATGCGCGCGGCGCAGGGCCCGAGACCGCGGATGTGCAGCCTCCGACCTTCGCCCGCGTACTCGATGATGACCTCGATGCGGTCGGGCGGCAGCGCCGCCGCAACCCTGTCCGCCCACTCCAGCGCCACCACGCTCTCGTCGAGCCAGTCGTCGAGCCCGAGTTCGAGCAGTTCCGTGGCCCCGGAGAGCCGGTACGCGTCCGCGTGGCACAGCGGCGTGGCGCCGCGGTGCAGGCGCATGAGGACGAAGGTCGGGCTGGTGACCCTCCCCTCGACCGCCAGCCCCACCGCCAGGCCCTGCACGAAGCAGGTCTTCCCCGCCCCCAGCGGCCCGATCAGCGCCACGAAGTCGCCGGCTGACAGCAGCCCCGCGAGGCGCCTGGCGAGGGACCGGGTCTCTTCGGCCGTGGCGGCATCGACGGTGATGTCGGCGCAGTCGGCGCGCTCGGGGGTAGACATCGCGTGCGGTAGTTCGCGGGGGCGGGCGCCGCCTCCTTCCGCGGGCGAGGGCGGACACTTCGCACTCGGAAGGCGTCCCGCTCGGACGGCCCTGGGGGGTGAACGCAGATTGCTGGGAGTAGCCGCAGTAGAACGGCATGTGCAGGCGAGGGCGCCCGCACTACGGGGGCGGTTCCTCCTGGGCAACGCGATCCGTACGACGGGCGCCCCCGCCTGTCAACGGCCCGAAGGGCCGGTGCCGTTCCGCCGGGCTTGCCAACAACCCGCGGACGCACCGCCGCTGGTGGGACTTTGACGGCGGCCTGAGGCGCTGCTATACTCCGACGCGGGTGGATGGGCATGATGACCATCGACGGCTCCTTCGGCGAGGGCGGCGGCCAGGTGCTACGCACCAGCCTGGCCCTTGCTGCGCTGCTGGGCCGCGAGCTGCGCGTCGAGGGGATCCGCGCCGGGCGCTCCAAGCCCGGCCTCGCCGCCCAGCACCTGGCGGGCGTGCGCGCCGCGGCCGAGGTGTGCGGCGCGCGGGTCGAGGGCGCGCGCCTGGGCTCGACGGAGCTGACCTTCGTGCCGAGACGCATCCGCGGCGGCCACTTCCGCTTCGACGTCGGCACCGCCGGCGCCACCACGCTGGTGCTGCAGACGATCCTCCCCTGCCTGCTCTTCGCCCGCGAGACCTCCCACCTGCACATCACCGGCGGCACGAACGTGCTGTGGAGTCCGCCCCAGGAGTACATCGCCCACGTCTTCCTGTCCGCCATCGCGGCCATGGGCGCACGCGCCGAGCTCGAGTGCCTCACGCCCGGCTTCTACCCGAAGGGTGGCGGCCACATCGAGGCGCGCGTCATGCCGATCGACGCCCCGCTGGGCCCGCTTCACTGGCGGGAGCGCGGTGAGCTGCGCTCGCTGACCGCCTTCAGTGTCGTGGAGGCGCGGCTGCCCGCGCACATCATCGGCCAGCAGATCGACGGCGCCCGCCGAGCCCTTGGCTCGGCCGGCCTGCGCACCGAGACCGCACACCCGGAGTCGGCCTCGCCCGGGACCATGCTCATGATCGCTGCGGGCTTCGAGCGCGGGGCGGGCGGCTTCGCGGCGCTGGGCGAGCGCGGCCGGCCCGCCGAGGACGTGGGCGGCGAGGCGGGCGAGCAGGCCGCCGAGTTCCTCGCCGCGAGCTCGACGGTTGACCGCCACCTGGCCGATCAACTCCTGCTCTACGCGGCGGTCGCGGCGGGCGAGACGGCGTACGTGACGGAGGAAGTGACCGAGCACCTGCGCACGAACGCGTGGGTGATCCAGCAGTTCCTGGACGCCGAGATCGAGATCGACGAGGCCGCCGGACGGGTGACGGTCCGCGGGGTCGGGCTGCCCGCCGCCGCGGCCGGGACATGGTAAGCAGGAGGTGAGCGGCATGGTAGACGATGACCGCGGGGACGACGAGATGGACGAGCAGCCGCCGCAGGAGGGGCCTCAGGCCGAGGCCCAGGAACCGGAAGCCGAAGCCCCGCAGGAGGGACCCGAGGCCGAGGCACGGGAGCCGGAGGCCGAAGCCCAGCAGCCGGAGGCCGAAGCCCAGCAGCCGGAGGCCGCACCTGAGGAAGCCGGTGACGAGGCGGCCGAGGGGGAGGGGTGGGAGGAGCCGCCTCCGCCGCCAGACATGAACGCCTTCGACATGCTGCGCGCGGCTATCGGCCTGTTCGTTCAGGAGGCGTGGATCGCGATGGGCGTCCAGGCCCGGCCCGGGGCAACCGAGGTGGTCACCGACCTGCGCTGCGCCCAGGTCGCGATCGATACCACGCAGATGCTCATCGACAAGCTGGGCGACGAGGCGAGCGACGACGAGCGGCGCGAGTTCGACCATGTCATGACCGACCTGCGGCTGAACTTCGTCCGCCGCCAGTCGAGGGGGTAGCCAGAGACGCGGGAACGCCCCCCCCGTCTTGGAGTCCAGGCGCCCCCGCCTGGACCCCGTTGTCGTCACTGGTCGGTAGTATAGGCTTCGAGTCTGCCGTTTCCGTTCGCTGTCTACTCGGTCAGGAGCACCATCCGGAAGGTCCGCGCCGGTACATTCACCTGGACGGTCGCGCCGTCGAGGGCCAGGGCCTGGCCCGTGGCCGCGTCGGTCGCGGAGCCGTACGTCTCCGGCAAGGCCAGCGCGATCTCCTCGTCCACGTCCCGCGTGGCATCGCTGCCCACGATCAGCAGCGCCCTCCCCGTTCGCGTACGTCTCCGGCAAGGCCAGCGCGATCTCCTCGTCCACGTCCCGCGTGGCATCGCTGCCCACGATCAGCAGCGCCCTCCCCGTTCGCCGGTACACCGACACGCGCGTGGTCGCCAGCGACGGCGTCGCGAGACCGTGGTCCTCGTGCCAGGGCGCGAAGGTCACCTCGGGCGTCATCGGCCCGAGCGAGTCCATGCCCCGCCAGCACTCCTCAAGGACCGGCTGATCCATGTTTCCCGCGTAGAGCCGCGCGCCGGAGAGCAGCACGTTCTTCATCAGGATGCGCGTCCACAGGTCGTACAGCTCCGG
>JALGUI010000306.1 GCA_029820915.1 Candidatus Zipacnadia bacterium
GGGCGAGGCCGGCGTCCTGCAGGTCCGCCAGCAGTCCGACCACGCACCGGGGGGCATCTTCCTGTTCGGTCACGCGACAGTCGAGGCCCGGCGCGTCTCGGAGGAGCCGCGCGATCCATAGCGTGGGCTGCGCGGCCCCCTCGCCCACGGGGGCGACCGTGAACGGGCGAGAGACCGGCAGCGTCCCGTTGGCGGGAATCACGCACTTGGGCGCAGGCAGAACGCACACGGACAGCACCCCGTCTCCCGGCCAAGCCGCGGCGACTTACGCCGAGTCTTCCCGCGACCGGCCGGCATGACCTGCCGGCGAACGCCTCCGCGGGCTCGGTGGTCATGTCGCATGCTTCTATGTCGCCCGATCGGCCTTGCGCCGCGGATGACTGGNNNNGGCTCGGTGGTCATGTCGCATGCTTCTATGTCGCCCGATCGGCCTTGCGCCGCGGATGACTGGCCATGGTGCGCTGGACGGAGCCTGCACCGTCCGTTGGGCGGAGGACTTCGGCGCCCAGACCCCAAAGCACAGCCACGTCGTGCTCGGTGTCGATGAGCACGCCGGCAATGGCGACCTCAGCCGCAAGGTGCGCCTCGAATGCCTCGACGACGCGCGGTTGTGCGCACGCATTGCGGAGCTGGCGCAGGAGTGTGGTCGCTATGGCTGCCGCCGCATCACCGCGATGCTGCGAGCCGAGGGCTGGGCGGGGAACCATGAGCGGGTGGCGCGCATCTGGCGCCAGGAGGGCTTGGGTGTTCGCGCCGCGCGGTGCGCCGATCTACATTCGCTCCGACAACAGCCCCGAGTTCACCGCGAAGACCGTCCCCAGGACGGTTTCACTCGCCAAGGACCAGCACTTCGTACTCCTGCACGTCCGGCAGCGCGATGCTCGCGCGGCCGCCCGACATGTGGACCTCCAGTTCCACGCCGGCCACGAGCGCCCTGGCCCGGTTCGCGCCGCGCAGCCACGAATCCCTGACCGACACCTCTCCGCCGCGCACCGGCACGACCCCCTCCACGCCTGCCCTCGGGTCAGTGCTGAGGTTGAGGACGTGCAGGACAAGTTGCCCGGTCCGCGTTCTCCTGGCCGTGACGGTCACCGTGGCAGGGAGGTCGCACTCTACATCGAGCATGCCGCCCGAGGCGTCGCGGGCCACGGCTTCCATGAACCGCCGGAGCTCGGCGAACCCCCGTTCCCGGTACAGCGCGCCGAGCTGCCAGGGCGCGTAAACGCATCGTCCCCGACCGAACTGGTTGAGGAGCAGGCCGGGCAGGCCGCTCCGCTGCCCGGGGAAGTCGCAGTAGTAGCGCGTCGGCGCCAGCAGCCATCCCGCGACGTGCGCGGCCACGGCCTCCGCCGCCACGCTTTCCCCCCCTGCCGGGAAGCGGAAACCGGGCGGCCAGTCACCCGGGAATTCGTTCTCGGCCCCGACCTCGACGTAGGAGGCGATCATCTTCGCGGCCCAGCCCTCGCGTTCGCTCAGGTGCGGCCCGGGGCCCAGCCAACGGGCGCCGAAGAGGTGCGATAGCCCGAAATCGCTGCGCCTGCTCCCCCGCTCGTCGTAGAGCGAGGTCTCGTGCGTGGCCAATACGACGCCCCCGCGCTCGGCGAAGGCCGTGACCTCGCGGCACTGCGGTTCGCTGAGGCACGCCGCGTTGGCGAGGACCAGAAGCACTGCTTCGCCGAAGTCACCCCTCTCGACCGCGCTGTCAAGAATGAACCGCGCCGGGACGTGCGAGCGGCGCAACCCGGCCACGAATCCCTTGATCTCCTCGACGTGGCGGGGATCCGCCCCCAGGTCGTTCGGGGCCCGGTCGCGCCCGTACTCCTGCATCGTCCGGCCGGAGACGAGTATCGCCACCGGCGCAACCGGTTCGGTCTCGTCGAAGTGCGGCGCGTGGTCGCGGGCCAGCCGGTAGATGTCGCCGACGCCCTCCAGGCCGCTGCGATCGGCATCGGGGGCGGAAGGCAGGCACCAGAGCATCGGCCTGGCCCCATGCGCCAGGACCCGGCTGGCCTTGATGCGGAGTTCGCTGGCCGGGCACGGCAGGTGGCTCCAGGGGAACACGGAGTACTCGACCCAGACCCAGGCCGGGCTCTCGATGGCGTCGGCGATCATGCACTGCTCGTCAATGTGCTCGAACGGCTCCCCGTAGAAGCGCACGGCGCTCTCGATGTGGATATTGTCCGCGATCTCGTGCGCGAAGGCCGCCAGACCCTCGGGAGACCCGACCCCCGCGCCCCAGTACCCGCCGCGGTTGAAGACCACTTGCGTCTCCGGATGACCTTCCCGTACGGCGGCCACAATGTCCAGCGCGCGCTCCCGGTTGCGGCGAATGTTCCAGTCGAAGGCCGCTCGCCAGGCGGCGTCGCCCCAATTCACGCTGTCGGGCGGATCGAAGCCGTGCGCCTCGCGGAAACGCTCCCCGCACCATCGGCACCGGCAGTCCCACCTCACGCCGAAGCAGTCCACGTACATCACGGCGGGGGCATAGCGCGCCATGATCTCCCGGACTGCGGATAGATAGACGTCGAAGTAGGGGCTCTCGTGGCACAGGGGGGTCAAGGGACGCGGTCCCTGCCATGTGCCCGGCTTGCCGTCCACGATCTCCGCCCAGTCGGGATGGTCGGCGAACGCGCCCTCGATGACGAACTTCGAGTTGCTGTAGATGACCAGCTCTATCCCGGCGCCGGCGCATGCGGTCTTGAAGTCGCCCACCACGTCCCGCCCGTCCAGGCCCGGAGCTTCGGGCAGAACCTCCGAGGGGTAGTAGGCGCACCCATCGTGGCTGAGGGCGCCCAGCCGGATCGCGTTGGCGCCGGCGGCCACGGCTTCCGAGACGATGCGGGCGGCATCCACCGGTTCGCCCTGCAGGTTGAAGTATGTCGGCTCCAGCGCGATGCCACGGATTCTGCCGAGAGAGCCCTTAGCCGCAGTCTCCCGCCGTCTGCCCTGTCTCATTGGTCTCGCTCCCATCGGTGGCAATGCTGACGCCGTCATGTCAGCTCCCAGAGTGAGGATGAGATGGACCCCGGGATTCCCCGTGTCAGACCCCGTGCCCGGGTCGTTGGCTGAACGGTCACCCACTCGCTGCCATCCCTCGCCAGCCGGGCTCCAGGAGCCTGCACATCATGCCGCGGAAGCCGTCGATGGCACGTGTTGGCGCCATACTCGGCGCGCCATGGGCAGTATGTCTGCTCGGCTGTGTGCCGCTCACTGCTCATCCATGCTGCCCCTCGCTATCGCGCCCAGATGCCGCCCATCCTAACACAGCACCTGGGCCCGTTCGCGGGGCGCAGGCCATGCGGCAGCCAAGTATGCCTGGTTTACCAGACATTCTGCCTGTTAGACTTGACATAATGCCTAGTTTACTATACAATGCAGCCAATGCAACGGAGGTCGATCCGATGACAGTCGAGACACTTGGCAACCGCTTGAAGGTCGCGCGCGCGGAGCACGGCCTATCGCAGGAGCAACTCGCCGGCCTCGTGGGCGTGACACGTCAGACCATCAGTGCCATCGAGACGGGACTGTATTGTCCGTCGGCCCTGCTGGCCTTCCGGCTTGCCCGGCAACTGGAGAAACGGGTGGATGAGCTGTTCTTCCTGAAAGGAGAAACACCATGAGCATTGACTTCTCGGCGGAACGCGATGAGCGGACTATGGCTGTCGAGAACACCAGCTACAAGTGGGCCTACACCTTCCTCACCTACGCGCTCCTGATTGATGTGATCTACCGGGGCTGGGTTCGTGACGAGGCGACCTGGGACTTGCTCGCCCTGGTCATCGTGGGGGGAGCCGTCTCTGCGGTGTACCAGGCCCGCCACAAGACGCTGCCACGCTTCTGGGCGAACAAGGCGACGCTCATCGGCTGCGTGGCCGGCATGATCATGGGCGTTGTCGCAGCGATCGTGCTCTCCTGGGCCCGCGGCTAGAGCCCCCGCTTTGTTCCTCCGAGCCGCTCTGTCCGGCCTGGGATCTGGGGCCTTCGCTGGTCCACAGATTCGCACTGGGGCTCCACTGGCCGGCAGGAGGGGTGAAGACGACGATCCCGGCCATGGTGGGCTGCTAGTCGGTTGCGGCCACGGTGACGCCAATCTTCCTGCACACCTGCGCGACGGTCGCGCCGTCCGCGATTGCCGCCTCAGCGGCTCTGAGCCTGGTGATGGTCTGCTCGGGCGTATGCCGCTTCCGTCCCATCTGCCTGCCTCCTCGCCAGTCCAGATGCCTCACATCCTGACATGACACCTGGACCCGCTTCTGAAGGGCAGGCCATTGTGGCACAGTGGCCATCTCGTCGAGGGTG
>JALGUI010000307.1 GCA_029820915.1 Candidatus Zipacnadia bacterium
CATCCTGCGGCGCTACGTCGCGGATGAGAGCGTGGACCTGATCTACCTCGACCCGCCCTTCAACTCCAACCAGGCCTACAACGTCATCTTCGCCGAGGACAACGGCTCGGGCTCCGGCGCCCAGATCCAGGCCTTCGACGACACCTGGCACTGGACCATGGAGACCGCCGAGGCCTTCGCGGAGACCGTCGAGGCGGGCGGGCGCGTCGCCGACACGCTGGTGGCCTTCCGCCGCATGTTGGGCGAGACCGACATGATGGCCTACCTCGCCAACATGGCGCCGCGACTGGTCGAGCTGCGCCGCGTACTCAAGCCCACCGGCTCCATCTACCTGCACTGCGACCCGACCGCCGGCCACTACCTCAAGGTGCTGATGGACGCGATATTCGGGGTTGAGAACTACGTCAACGAGATCATGTGGAGGAGGTCACACCCGCACGGGAACGTCAGCCGATCCTACGGCGCAATACACGACGTGCTTCTCTTCTACAGCCGAACCGGGAACCACACATGGACGGAGCCCCACAAACCGTACTACTTGGCGGACGGGTCATTGGACCCTGAGCTTGAGGAGAGGGTCCTCAAGCAGTACAGTTTCATCGACGAGGCGTCTGGACGGCGCTTCCAGGCAACCTCGCTCCTCAACCCCAACCCCGACCGGCCCAACCTGACGTACGAGTTCCTGGGGCACACTCGGGTCTGGCGATGGACCCGGGAGAGGATGCAGGAGGCGTACGATCAGGGCCGCATTTACGTGCCGCGTAACGGTAAGGGAGTCCCGCGGGAGAAGCGCTACCTCGACGAGCAGGAGGGCATACCTCTCCAGGACATCTGGACCGATGTCAGGCCAATCCCGGCCCAGGCTGCTGAGCGCCTCGGCTACCCCACGCAGAAGCCGGAGGCGTTGCTGGAGCGCATCATCGAGGCGTCCAGCAACGAGGGCGACGTGGTGCTCGACCCGTTCTGCGGGTGCGGGACGACGGTGGTGGTGGCGCACCGGCTGGGCCGCCGGTGGATCGGCATCGACATCACGCACCTCGCGGTCAACCTGATGAAGCACCGCCTGCAGCACACGTTCGGCGAGGAGGTGCGGGAGCAGTACCAGGTGATCGGCGAGCCGACCGACCTCGCCGGGGCCGAGGAGCTGGCCCACCAGAACCGCTTCCAGTTCGAGTTGTGGGCGCTCGGCCTCGTCGGCGCCCGGCCCGCCGACCCGAAGAAGGGCGCGGACCACGGCATCGACGGTCGGCTCTACTTCCACGAGCCGTCTGGAGGCGCGCCCACGCGGCAGATCGTCATCTCCGTCAAGTCGGGGAACATCAATCCCGCGCAGGTTCGCGACCTGCGCGGCGTGGTGGAGCGCGAGGGGGCCGCCATCGCGGTGTTCATCACGCTCCACGAGCCGACGAAGCCGATGCGCGAGGAGGCGGCGGCAGCGGGCTTCTGGTCCCCGGAGCACAACGCGGAGCTCAAGTTCCCACGCATCCAGCTACTGACCATCGAGGAGCTATTGGAGGGGGAGGGGATCGACTGCCCCTACCTGCGCCACGGCTCCGCGACCTTCCGCCAGGCCCCGCGCGATAGGCGCCCGACGGCGCGCGATGAGGAACTGCCGCTGGAGGAGAACCGGGAGGGCCAGATGTGAAGCATCTGCCGTAGGCCCTCGTTTCCACAACGGCGACGACGGACGACTTCCGCCCTGGCCCCCCGCCCCCGAAGCTTGTCGGCGGAGGTCGGCGTCGGTTGTCCTCGGCTGCACGGCTACTCCTCACCCGGAGGGTAGGGCTCTTTGTCCGCGTAGGTAGCTGGCCCTGCGCGGCTCCGCCGTGCGCCTACACCCCCGCCCCGAGGACCTCGATCGACTCGTCGCCGTACTCAGTCGAGAGGTCGGCATAGAGCGATAGCAGGGCCTCGATGCCGATGATGCCGCCGCGCAGCTTGGCCATGGCGTCGGCGGCCATGGGCAGCATCCCCTCCGAGATCGCGGTGTGCCGCATCTCCTGCTCGTCCACGTCGCTGAGCACCATCGACTTGAGCGTCGGCGTCATGCGCATGAGCTCGAACAGGCCGATGCGGCCCGAGAAGCCCGTGCCGCGGCAGCGCTCGCAGCCCTCACCCTCGGCGACCACGGTGACGCGGTGCTCGGCCAGACGCTTCTGCAGCGCCGGGGCGTCGGCGAGCACCTCCTCGACCTTGCGCGAGACCTTGCAGTCCGGGCAGATGCGGCGTGCCAGGCGCTGGGCGAGGACCGCTCGCAGGCCGGAGGACACGAGGTAGGGCTCGACGCCCATCTGCAGCATGCGGGTGGCGGCGGCGGGGGCGTCGTTGGCGTGCATGCTGGTGAGCACGAGGTGGCCGGTCAGCGCGGCGCGGAAGGACGCCGCCATGGTCTCCTCATCGCGCGCCTCGCCGACCATGATCACGTCGGGGTCCTGGCGCAGCATGGCGCGCACGTGCTCGGCGAAGCCCACGCCGATGTCGGGCCGCGCGGTGGACTGGTTCACGCCGTCGAGCTGGTACTCGATGGGGTCCTCGACGGTCTCGATGTTGAGGTCCCTCTGCCGCAGGTGGTGCAGCGCGGCGTAGAGCGATGTAGTCTTCCCGGAGCCGGTCCCGCCGCACATGGCGAGGAGGCCGCGCGAGGCGTTGAGCAGCGCCTCCATCTGGTCCTGGAGCGGCTTGGACATGCCGAGCTGCTCGAAGGTGATGTAGAGGCGGTTCTTGTCCAGCAGCCGCATGACGATGTTCTCGCCGTGCACCGTGGGTCGCAGGGCCGAGCGCACGTCGATGCGGCGGCCGGCGGCCTGAGTAGTGAAGCGGCCGTCCTGGGGGCGGCGGTTCTCGCCGATGTCCAGCCCGGCCATGATCTTCAGGCGCGAGACAAGCGCGTCCTTGATGGTGTCGGGCAGCGTATGGACCTCGCCGATGATGCCGTCCACGCGATAGCGCAGTTGCAGGCCCTCGCGCTGGGATTCGACGTGGATGTCGCTGGCGCCCATGCGCACGCCCTGCGTGATGAGCGTGCTGGCGAGGCGCACCACGGCGGGGGCGTCCGAGAGGTCGGCGATGCGATCGACGCCCTCGGCCAGGCCCTCGGCGCGCGCGGCCATGCTGCCCTCGAGGTCGATGATGTCGTCCGAGGTCCAGTAGGTGTCCATGGCCCACGCGATCTCGGGGTCGGAGACGCGCAGGGGCTTGACCTTGTACCCGGTCTGCCGGCGGATCTCATCGATGGTGGTCACGTTGTCGGGGTCGCTCATGGCGACCTCGAGCGTGTCCTCGTGCACGGCCACGGGGAAGGCGCGCAGGCGGCGCCCCAGCTCGGCGGGGATCATGTTGGTCACCTGCGGGTCGATGTCCAGGTCGTGCAGCGACGAGACCGCGCGGACCTCACCGCCGGTGGCCTCGCGGATCTGCTCGTGGGTCAGGTAGCCACGCTGCACGGCAAGCTCGAGAGCGGATGTCTCGTCGCTCATGCCATCCTGGTAGACCTCGCGCGCCTGGTCGGCGGTGATGGCCTTCTGCCTGTGCAGGACGCGCAGGATCTCCTGTTCGCGTTCGAAGTCGATCATTGCCTGTCCCCTATGCAGGTGTGATCCCCGGATGCATGTTCGCCGGCGGCGCCGGCAACTCCTGCGGTACACTGACCGCATCGGGCCCGCGAAGTTCCGCACCGGTGGGATGACGCCGGTCCGGTCGGAGCCGCTGGAACGGTGCGCAGGCGCGGCCTCGTCCTCCACAAGTGGTCGGGGGCATCTCCTGCGACCCGACGGCATCGGCCCTCCGGGCCGAGGACAGGCGAGGCGCCCGTCCTACGAGGGCGTTGCGCCGAGGGGAAGCGACCGCTCGGTCCGTAGTGCCAGCGCCCTCGCCTGCACAGGCCGTTGGCCCGGCAGGTCGCGGCGTCGGTGGGAGCGGCGACGCCACGCACCTGTTCCGGACAATGTGCGACGAGCTGAAGGTGCAGAGCTTCGACACGGGCTTCCCGGTGGACTTCGGCCGGCTGCGGCGGGAGTTGGGACCTCAGGTGCGCATCCAGGGCGGCCCGACGTGGAGCTATTGCGTACGGGCACGCCGGAGCAGGTGCGCGCGGAGACGCAACGCATCCTCGAGTCGGGTGTCATGGCGGGCGGGAAGTTCGTGCTGCGGGAGGGCAACAACCTGGCCCCCGGCACGCCGGAGGAGAACGTGGCAGCGATGTACGCGGCGTGTAAGGAGTTCGGCACGTACGGCTGAGGCGACCGCTGTCGTTGTCGTTCGGTCGGCCGTTGCTGTTGTGCCCCTCGCGCCCTCGCGAGGGGGTCGCCCGAAGGGCGACTGCTGTTGGCCGTACGACGGCGACGGCAACGCCAGCGGCGCTGTGCGCCGCCCCCTCGCGGGGGCGCGAGGGGCACAAAGGCAACTGCAAACGACCGGGAGGGAGCGTAGTCCCTCCCCTCCGAACGACTGGGCTACGGCGAACAACACAGGCCCGAACGGAGTCGGGCCTCTCCAGGCCCGAACGGAGTCGGGCCTCTCCATGAACGGCGAACGACGAACGGCCGGGAGGGCCAGATGCGAAGCATCTGCCGTAGGCCCTCCCCTCCGAACGACTGGGCTACGGCGAACGACACAGGCCGGAACGGGGTCCGGCCTCTCCATGAACGACCACGACAACGGCGCCAGCGCAGGACTTGGCCCCTCTCCCGCGGAAGCTCCCTCTGATGCCCGACCACGCGAATTCGGAGGGAGACCGATGCCCGAGATCATTTCCGTCGGCGAGCTGATCGTGGATGTCATGCGCATGAAAGTGGATGATCCGCTGGATGAGCCCGGGACCTTCGCCGGGCCCTTCCCCTCCGGCGCGCCCGCGATCTTCACCGACCAGTGCGCGCTGCTCGGGCGCAGCACCGGCTTCATCGGCGCGGTGGGCGACGATGACTTCGGCCGCATGGACATCCGCCGCTTCGAGGCACATGGCGTGGACACGAGCTACGTCGCGGTCGTCGAAGAGCTGTCCACCGGCTGCGCCTTCGTGACCTACTTCTCGGACGGCAGCCGGCGCTTCCTCTTCCACATCGGCAACTCCGCCGCGAGTCACCTGCCCGAACCCCCGCCCGAGTGGTTCGAGGGCTGCCGGTGGCTGCACGTGTGCGGGTCGTCGCTGTCGGCGGGCGAGCGCATGCGCGAAGGCTGCTACCGCGCGGCGCGGCTGGCGCACGAGGCCGGCGGGAAGATCTCCTTCGACCCGAACCTGCGGCCGGAGCTGCTGGGCGGCGAGGAGGCCGTGCGGCAGGTGTGCGCGCCGATCATGGAGATCGCGTCCCTGGTGCTGCCCAGCGCTTCGGAGGCCGAGGTGCTGACGAAGACCTCGACCGCCGAGGACGCCTGCCGGGCGCTGCTCGATGGCGGGGTCGAGATCGTGGCGCTCAAGCGCGGGGCCGAGGGCTGCGTCGCGATTACCGAGGACGAGCAGGTGGAGGTCGCGGGCTACCCGGTGGAGGCGGTCGATCCCACGGGGGCAGGCGACTGCTTCGACGCCGGCTTCGTGGTGGGCCTGAGCGAGGGCCTGAGCCTGGAGGAGTGCGGGCGGCTGGCCAACGCCTGCGGGGCGGCGGCCGCGGCCGTGCGCGGACCGATGGAGGGGTCCCTGACCCGGCAGGAAGCCTTCGCCCGAGCGCGAATCGAATCATGAGCGCTGCGCAAGCAGACGAAGGAGGTGGACAGCGTGCGCTACCTTGCCGTCACGGTCCTCGTGCTTGCGGCAGGCATCATCCCGGCGCGGGCCCAGGGCCAGGCTAACCCCCCGGTCGCCGACGAGCACACGCTGCTGCTGGCTCACTTCGATGACGGCTTCGACGCCGACCACGCGGCGGGTGATCCGACCGCGGAGGTGAATGGCGGCGAGCTTGTGGCCGCGGGCAAGTGGGGCGGCGCGGTGCGGCTCGGCGAGGGCCAGGACCTGAGCTTCGCCACCGAGGGCAACCTGGACATGGCCGCCGGGACGCTCATGTTCTGGTTCAGGCCCGACTGGGAGCCCGGCGTGCCGCGCTCGCACGGGCTGCTGTCGATGAGCCTCGACGGCGACCCGCCCGGCTACTTCGTCCTCAGCCAGGGCTGGTGGGAGACCTCCGGCGGCGCCGGGCGCGTGTACTTCGTCTGGGACAACCAGGCCTACATGCACTGCAGCACACAGGTCTTCGCGAACATGGGCGAGGAACTGACCGAGTGGCACCACGTCGCGCTGACCTGGGCGGAGGGGGAGCCGGGGCACAACGCCATCTACCTCGACGGCGATCGGGTGGCGCGCACGGTCAGGGACTGCGGGATGGTGCGGCGGCCGACCACGCGGCTGTTCTTCGTCGGGTCCGACCGCGCGGAGACCGGTGGCCAGCGCTGGGCGAACGGGCTGCTCGATGAGCTGGTGATCCTCGACCGCGCGATGAGCGACGACGCGGTCGCCGAGGTCTTCCGCGCGCAGGAGCCGCGGTGGGAGGAGATCCAGGCGCGCCGCTGGGCGTGGCTGACCGACGTGCCGGCGGGCCCGGAGCCGCAGTTCGAACGCGATGAGCAGGGGCGCGTGCTGGAGAGTCGCGCGCTCCTCGACGAGGGCACGGGCTGGAGCGACCCGGAGCAGATCCCCGGGATCGTCGCGAAGCTCAAGCGCGCGGGGTTCAACGTCTACATACCGTGTGTCTGGCACGGGCGGGGGA
>JALGUI010000308.1 GCA_029820915.1 Candidatus Zipacnadia bacterium
CCTGCGGGTGGCTCGGCGGGCGGCTCCGGCGGCGGCTCGGCGGGCGGCTCCGGCGCGGGCGGCTCGGCGGCCGGCTCCTCCAGGGATCGACCGCAATGAGGGCACCAGCGCGCCTCCGCGTCGAGGATCCTGTTTCCGCAGTGATGGCAGGAGCGATCTGACATCTCGGCCTCCTGACGGCCTGGGTCGCGCGGCGACTACGTGTAGGTTCGCCGCCCCGGCCGACGTGCCCTGCACAGCGCCCGCGCGACGGCGGACGCCTGCGTTTCCGGGCTCGCGACACCGGGTATCCTCATGGCGGCGGGGTGGAGTGGTGGCGGGGAGGTTGGCGAGGTGGACTCGTACCATCTGCCGGGTGGATACGGAGTGGTGCCTTTGGCTGAATGGCCAGTTGATACGTGCCGGGCCCGCCCGTGCTGACCGGCGGAAGACTTGAGCGAGTGACGCGCACATCGCTACCGGGGCACAGCCCCACATGAAGCACGGTCAGAGACGCTGGGCGGGCTCGGGATTGTACGGCTTCCGCCCACGCAGGCAGTGGCGACCGCCGCGCCCTCGTGCAGCACTTGTATCCCCCGACACAAGCCACTATAATGGGCCGTGACCGGATAGTGACGCATCATGGCGCCGGCGCCCGCCCTCGAAGGGGTGGTCGGGGGTTTCTCATGACCCGCGGCCCCAAGTTCGTCGGCCGCCTGTGCCGCAAGGACATCATCAGCCAGATGCTCGACCCGACGCTCGGAGTTGCCTGCCCCCCATGACCACCGCCGCCTGGCTCGCCACCGGCATCTTCGTCGCGGTCTACGCGCTCATCGCGTCCGAGAAGGTCGATAAGACCAAGCTCGCGCTGGCCGGCGCGGCCCTCATGATCCTGCTGGGGCTCATCGACCAGCGCACCGCCTTCCACGGCACCCGTGAGGTCGAGGGGATCGACTGGAACACGATCTTCCTCCTCATGGGCATGATGATCATCGTCAACGTCACGCGCCGCACGGGCCTGTTCGAGTGGGTGGCGATCAAGACCGCGAAGCTCGGGCGCGGCCGGCCCATCCCCATCCTCCTCGGCATGACGCTGTCCACGGCCGTGCTGTCGGCGCTGCTGGACAACGTCACCACCGTGCTGCTGATAGCCCCGACGGTCATCGTCATCTATGAGGCCCTCGAGCTGGACCCGGTCCCGTTCCTGATCTTCGTGATCCTCGCCTCGAACATCGGTGGCACGGCGACGCTGGTGGGCGACCCACCCAACATCATCATCGCGTCGGCCGCCGGCATCACCTTCATGGAGTTCATCTACGTCAACGGCCCGATCATCCTTGTGCTCTTCCTGATCTTCACGGGCTTCATCTGGCTGGTCATGGGCAAGCGCTTCTCGGTGGCCGAGGAGCAGCGCCTGCGCGTCATGCAGTTCGACGAGTCGCGCGCCCTGACCGACATCGCGCTGCTCAAGCGCTGCCTGTTCGTCATCGGCCTGGTGCTGGTGGGCTTCGTGGCGCACGGGGCACTGCACCTGGAGCCCGCGACCATCGCCCTGGCCGGGGCCGCGCTGATCATGCTCCTGCACCCGGATGGCCCGCGCGAGACCCTGGAGGAAATCGAGTGGCCGACCATCTTCTTCTTCATCGGCCTGTTCATCATGGTCGGCGGCCTGGTGAAGGTCGGCGTGGTCGCCACGCTGGGCCACGGCATGATCGGCGTCACCCAGGGCAACATGCTGGCGCTGACCATGGTCATGCTGTGGTTCTCGGCCATCGCCTCGGGGCTCATCGACAACATCCCGTTCGTCGCCACCATGGCGGCGCTGCTGAGGGTGGTGGCGGGGGATCTCGTGCCGGACGCCGCGGGTCAGACCGCCGCCGAGCTGGTGCGGCACGACGCGATCATGCCGGTGTGGTGGGCGCTGTCGCTGGGGGCGTGTCTGGGGGGCAACATCACGCTGATCGGGGCATCGGCGAACGTCGTGGTGGCGGGGATCGCCTCGCGCTCGGGCCACCCCATCGGCTTCGGGCGCTTCCTGAAGTACGGCCTGCCGATGACGCTCGGGTTCCTGGTGCTGTGCACGGCCTACCTGTGGCTGCGGTTCTTCTGGTAGCCGGCTCGCTTCGCTCGCCGGCACACGGAGTTTGCTCCGCTTCGCTGCGCAAACTCCACACCGCGAGGGGGCCGAGACAGCACGTCCGCGCTTCGCTCGCCGGCACACGGAGTTTGCTCCGCTTCGCTGCGCAAACTCCACACCGCGAGGGGGCCGAGACAGCACCTCCGCGCTTCGCTCGCCGGCACACGGAGTTTGCTCCGCTTCGCTGCGCAAACTCCACACCGCGACGGGCCGAGACAGCACCTCCGCGCTTCGCTCGCCGGCACAAGCCCGTCAGAGCTGCGAGAGGTCGCGCAGCAGGGCCAACTCCTCCTCGCCAATGGCACCCGCGCTGAAGACGCACACGCCGTCGGCGCCGGCCCTACGCGCGAACCTGATCTGCCGCTCCATCGACGGCAGGTCCAGCTCCCCCGCACTGCTCCTCAGGCCGATGCCCGCCAGCCACGCGACCTGGCCGTCTCCCGTCAGCCTGCGGTGGCGGCTCATCCACAGCGAGAAGGTTCCGAAGGACAGCGTGTAGCTCATCGGGCAGCAGATGTCGATGAGGCCGTCGGCGCACCAGTCGGCCCAGTCCTGGCCCTCGGCCAGCGCGTCGTCGTAGTAGCGCGCCCGCACCGCGGCCGACAGCGCGACGCCGTGGTGGTCGGTCAGCCCGCGCATCGACTCAACGAAGGAGCGCACGAACTCAGTGCGCATTTGCAGCTCCTTGAAGGCGACGCCGGGCTTGAGCATATCCTGCGGCTCGGGGATGGGCTTGCCCAGCCACTTCAGGCGGGCCTTGCAGCAGCGCTCGCACGCGCAGGGGCTGCTGCTGAGCACGTCGGCGTTGGGGTAGCGCGAGTAGTCGAGGTGGATGCCCTGGGGCCGGTAGTGCTCGACGATCTCGTTGGCGATGAGCACCGCGCGCTCATGGTTCTCGCCCCAGCTCGCACACGCCCAGCTCAGGGCGTACTCCGGTACGGGCCCGGCCTCGGCCGGGGGCTCGTAGTGTCCCCCGCCTGCGCCGACCAGGTCGCCGAGGCCGACGATGGGGTGCACCTCAACGCCCACCTGGCGGGCCGCCTGCATCAGAGGCGAGAGCAGATCGCGGACCGGCTCGCCCAGCACCTCGGAGGCGAAGAAGTGCTCGCCTGCCACGGCCACGAAGGGGAAGTACAGGTCGATGCCGGCCTCGCGCAGCGCCCCGAGGCGATCCGCCATGCGCTCGGCGCTGTCCTCGCCCACGGGGAACTCGAGGTACGGGTGGCCCCAGGCCGCCATTCTCATTGAGGTGGCTCCCTCGCTCCTGTGTGCTCGGCCGCGCAGGCGCCGACCGACACCCGGCGGCCCGCGCGCGAGCGGCGGCTGCGCTACGCGGCATGCCGCCGCCGAATGGCAGAAGTTCGCGTCTCATCCGGCGGGCCGTCCGGGCGCCTCGCTCCCCAACATGGAGGGGCCGCCGCCTGCGCAGCAGGCGGTGAGACTGCTCGCCTCGCGGGCAGTCGAAGGTTCCACCCCGGCCCACAGAGGGCCGAGCCGTTGCCCGTGGCGCGGCTGCCGTGCGCATGGTCGCCAGCCTGGAACGACGAGCGACCGAAGGGGCCCGGCGTTCAAGCCGGACGCCGGACCGGGGTGGAACCTCAGAGCTGCGACGAGCGCAGGTCTGCCCGGGCGCTACGCGCCCGGCGGCCCCTCCTGACGACCTTACCTTTACCCACATATTGGGCGTGGTCGCTGCATCTGCGCCGTACGTCGTTTCCGTACGGAGGGGCTGCCCGAGCGTCCGATCCCGCCCAGAGGCGGGGTCGGCCCGAGGGTGAGGCGCGCCGGCGCCT
>JALGUI010000309.1 GCA_029820915.1 Candidatus Zipacnadia bacterium
TGCCCGAGCACGGCACCGACCCGTACGCGTGGTTCAACGAGGCCAAGTTCGGCATGTTCCTGCACTGGGGCATCTACGCGCTGCTCGGGCGCGGCGAGCAGGTGATGTTCCGCGGGCACCTCGTGCCCAGCGAGTACCGCAAGCTCGCGGACGAGTTCACCGTGCCCAACTTCGACGCCCACGAGTGGGCGCGGATGGCGCGCGATGCGGGCATGGGCTACATGGTGCTTACGAGCAAGCACCACGATGGCTACTGCCTGTTCGACTCGCCGGGCTGGGACTTCTGCGCGCCCCGCACCGCGCCCGGGCGCGACCTGATCGCCGAGTACGTCGAGGGCTGCCGGGCCGCCGGCCTGCGCGTGGGGGTTTACTACTCGCTGCAGGACTGGGCCTTCCCGGCCATGTTCGAGGGACCCGATGCGGACGAGGCCGAGCTTGAGCGCCTCGTCGCCAAGGTGCATGGCGACATCGAGGCGCTGTGCAGCAACTACGGGAAGATCGACCTCATGTGGTTCGACGGGCGCTGGCCGCTGAACGACGAGTGGCGTCCGCTGGAGATCGACGACATGATCCGGGAGCTGCAGCCCGAGGCGATGATCACCGGCGACCGCCTGCACGGCCGGCCGCCGCAGTTCACCGACAACCCCTACTACCTGGGCGAGCGCCCCGGCTACATCGCCTCCTCCGAGCGGCGCATCGCGGCGCCGGACGTGGACGTGCCGTGGGAAGTGTGCGACATCAACCAGCACCGCTGGTGGGGTTACGTGAAGTGGGACGGGCACTACAAGACCCCGACGGAGCTGGTCTACCTGCTCGCCGAGTCGCTCGGCCAGGGCGCGAACCTGCTGCTCAACTTCGGCCCCAAGGGCGACGGCGGCTTCCCCGACCAGGCGCTGGCGCAGCTCGCCGGGCTGGGGCGCTTCACGCAGGCGAACGCCGAGGCGATCTACGGCTCCACCGGCGCCAACGGCCTGTTCGAGCACCTGGCCTTCGGCGACATGACGCAGAAGGGCGACACGCTCTACCTGTGGATCAAGTACTGGCAGGGCGAGAGCTTCCAGTTCTCGGGCCTCGCGAACGAGATCGTCCGCGCGCGGGTGCTCGGCCGCGATGACATCGACGTGGCGGTCGATCGCGACGGCGAGCAGATCTGGCTGCGCGGGCTGCCGGAGCTGCCGCCCGACCCCGACTGCACGGTGATCGCGCTGGACTGCGATGGGGAGCCGCGCGCGCACGATTGGGGCCAGTACCGCCTGCACGGTGGCACCCACGACCCGTCGGTGTGGCTGGACTGGATCCGGAGCTGACGCGCGTGCGAGAGGCGGAGTAGCCGTTGCCGTCGGAGGGGCCGCACGAGGCCGAACCGAAGGTTCGGACGAGGTCGGCCCGACACGGCCGTTGCGCAGGTCGTGAGCGGCAAGGCCGACCGAGTTGGGCCGACCTCGCTGCGATCCCCTCGGGATCGCCCCTCGTGCGGCCCCTCCGACGACGGATGCGAGACGTGACCGGCGTGCCCGAGCACCGCTGCGAACTCGAGCAGGAGGAGTGATCCCATGCGCATCGGGGCCATCGCGGTCTGCCTGATCTGTTGCGGCTGCGTCGCACTCACGGACGTCACACTGGTCGAGGACAGCCGCAGTGAATTCGTCATCTACCACGCGCCCGCCGCGCCCTCGTCGGTCGTCGAGGCGGGGGAGGAACTGCAGCACTACCTCGAGCGGGCCACCGGCGCGCGGCTCGAGATCGTGACCGAGCCTGCTGAGCCGATGATCTGCCTCGGCGACAACGCGGCCTCTCGCGCGGCCGGGCTCTTGGTGGATGACATCCCGCTCGAGGGCTTCCGCACCGTCACGCACGAGGGTAGCATCTACATCCTGGGCCCTGACACCGCCGACGATGAGCAGACGCCCGAGGGCGGCACCTCGCCGGGCACCCGCCACGGCGTCTACGACTTCCTCGAGCGCTTCGTTGGGGTGCGCTGGCTGATGCCCGGCGAACATGGGGACTACGTGCCGCGGGCGGAGACGCTCGTCATCCCCGACGCCGATGTCGCCGACGCCCCGTTCTTCGCGAACCGCCGCGTGCCGTATGCGGTCACGAGCGAACCACAGCGGCGGCAGTGGGGGCTCCGTCAGCGCCTCGGCTGGAGCCTCTACCTGTGGCACGGGCACTCGTGGGACAAGCACATCAACCCGGACATGTTCGCGGACCATCCCGACTGGTTCGCGATGAACGACGGCGTGCGCGTGCCGCCGACGGGAGCCTTCAAGCTCTGCGTCAGCAATCCCGAACTCAACCGCTACATTGCCGACCGCATCATCCGCATCTTCGACCGCAGGCCCGATGTGAGTTGCATCTCCATCTCACCCGCCGACGGCAGGGGCTGGTGCGAGTGCCCCGACTGCACGGCGATGTACGAGACCGACCCCGACGGCGATCTCTCCATCACCCCGGCGATCCTGCACCAGTACAACGAGATTGCGCGAATGGTCGGGGAGAGGCACCCCGACCGGCTCCTCGCCGGGTATGTCTATGACGCCTACATCTGGCCGCCCAACGATCCGGTCGAGCTGGAGCCGAACCTGTTCCTGGTGCTCGCGACCAGCAACGTCTACTGCTACAAGCTCTACCGCGACGACTGTCGGCAGGAGTGGGACGTCATCGCGCGGGGCTGGACGGCTATGACCGACCAGATCGCCTACTATGACATCCCGGTGAGCCTGCTCGCCGAGGCGGGCGCGCCCAATCCGATCGGGCGGCCGATCCTCAAGTTCCTGTTCCCACGCCTGGCCGAGTACGGCTTCCGGGGCGTCTACAACTACGGCATCCCGGCCTGGGGCCACGGTGCGCCGGTCAACTACATGCTCGCGAAGCTCGCGTGGGACCCGTACGCGGACGTGGACGCCCTGAACGCCGACTTCTTCGCCTGCGCCTACGGGCAGGGCGGCGACGAGATCCAGCGCGTCTACGACATGATCGACGAGGCGATGGAGCGGCACTTCGTCGAGAACGGTGGCGCCCGCGTGCCGGACCTGCCCATGCTGCGCAACGTCTACGCGCCGCTGTTCCCGGAGATCGAGCGGCTCTACCACGAGGCACGGAGGACGATCGTCGATCCCGACGCCCGCGCCCGGCTGGAGATGCTAGGGGACAACCTGACGCTGCTTCACTTCACGCTGCGCACCGCCGGGCTGCTCGAGGCGGGCGATCAGCCGTCGATCTTCCGCGCCGGCGACGAGCGCATCCTCCGCCTGATCGATGGCAGCTCGGACTCACTGGCGGTCGCGCAGGAGAAGATCCGGGTGCCTGCGGCCGACCGGGTGCGCCCGGTGGCGGTCGAGCCGGCGGTGATCGAGACGAACCGGCGGATGAAGTTCTACAAGCTGCGCGGCGACCACCACCTGATATTGGCGCAGACCGGCGAGGAGCCCATCGAGGTCGCGTTCATGCACGTCGATACGCGCGGGAAGCTCGTCATCTGCTACGTATTCGACGCGGCCGGCGAGCAACTGCAGCGGTCGCTGATGGCACCCGGCGAGGCGCTGCGCATCGAGGGCGCGCCGGGCGAGCACTTCCACCTGGTGATCATGGGCGGGCACGCCAGCTACCACCCGGTGATCTCCGGCGCGCACTGGGCGCTTGACAGCACCACGCACCCGCGCGGGCTGCACTTCCTCCAGCACGCCGCCCCGTGCTGGGCCTACGTCCCCGAGGGCGTCGAGAGCTTCGCGCTGAGCCTCTACACCATGGCGCCGGGCGAGACCGGCGCCGCCACGATCGCGGATCCAGCCGGGAACGAGCGCGCGCGGCTCCGCACCGTCGAGACGCCGCTTGACCTGCAGAGCTTCGACCTCGCGGACGGCGAGAGTGGCTGGTGGTGCATCCAGCCGGGACCGGCCGA
>JALGUI010000310.1 GCA_029820915.1 Candidatus Zipacnadia bacterium
CGGAACCATCGAGGGGATGGTGGACCTCGTCGATGCCGCCATCATCCACAGCGCGAACTGGGACCTGCACCTCCCCCATGCCCTGCCCTTCATCGAGGCCGGGGTGCCGGTGCTGCTTGACAAGCCGATGGTCGGCAACCTGCGCGACCTGCACGAGGTGTTGCGTCTGCAGGCCAAGCACGGGACGCTGATCACGGGGGGCTCGAGCGTGCGCTGGGCGGGCGACGTGCAGGAGCTGTGCGAGCAGCGCGAGGAGATGGGCGAGATCGGCGGGGGCTGGTGCCAGGGCCGAGGCGACTTCTTCAACTACGGGATTCACACCGTGGAGATGTTCCAGGGCTTCTTCGGCGCGGGCGTGCTGGCCGTCGAGCACGTCGGCCACAGCGGGCCGACCGACGTGTTCCGCGCCGACTACGACACCGGCGTGCCCGTCTTCTTCGCGCTCGGGTCGGTCGCGAACCCGTGGTTCATCGCCATCACGGGCTCGAACGGCGTGTTCTCACGCACGGTGGGCAGCGGCGACGCGTACAAGCGCCTCATCGAGCGGTTCGTCGAGGCCATCCGCAGCGGCGAGCCACCGATCCCGCTGGACGAGAACCTGGAGGCCATCAAGGTGGCGCTGGCGGCGAAGGTCGCGCGGCGCGAAGGCACGATCTGCTACCTCCAGGACCTCGACAACGACGAGCGCTTCGACGGCCATGCCTTCGCCGAGGAGTACGCGCGCCTGCGCCAGTAGGCCGGCTCGCTCGCCATGGCGACCGCTCAGCCACGTACCGCCGGCGCCGAGGAGCGTGCCCTGACGCGCGGGGCCATCACGCCGCGCATGCTGATCGTGGGCACCGCGCTGCTCTTCGGCGCCGTGCTGTGGGTGCGGCACTCGGAGCTGCTCGTCCACACCATCAACCTGACCGAGGCCACGCCGCCGGTGCCGGCCGTCGCCGCGCTCCTGCTGCTGGCGCTGCTGCACCCACTGCTGTCGCGGTTGGGTCCCCGCCTGAGTCTCACGCGCCGCGAGATCGTGCTGATCTACTTCTTCGTGGCGATCGGGTCGATGATGGCCAGCCTCGGCGTGATGCGCATGGTGGTGCCGTGCGCGACCGTCCCCTTCTACTTCGCCGAGGCCGAAGCCGCACATCCCGAGCCGGCTGCGGCCGACGGATCCCGAGGCCATCAGAACGCTGTGGGAGGCGACCGAGGGGCCCGTCCCGTGGGCGGCGTGGGTGGCGCCGATCGTGCACTGGACGCTCTTTCTGACGTTGCTGTGGGCGACCGTGCTGTGCCTGACCGTGCTGGTGCGCCGGCCGTGGGTCGAGGACGAGCGGCTGGCCTTTCCGCTGCTCTACCTGCCGCTGGACATGACCGAAGGCGCCGGCTGCTCTACCTGCCGCTGGACATGACCGAAGGCGCCGCGCGCGAGACTGAGGGCATCCCGTTCTTCCGCGATCCGCTGATGTGGACGGGCTTCCTGATCGCGGTCGCCTTCAACGTCATCAACATCGTCAACAGCCTGAACCCGGCGGTGCCCGCCCCCGGCCGCCGCTACGACATCGGCTCGCTGTTCACCGAGCGTCCGTGGAGCGCGATCCAACCGCTGTTCATCTCCCATCGCCCGGAGATCATCGGCTTCGGGTACCTGGTCTCGCTCGAGGTCGCGTTCTCGGTGTGGACCTTCGCCGTCGCCGAGCGCGTGTCGAACGTCGTGGCGGTGGCCTTCGGCGGCGACATCGCGGGCTTCCCGTTCGCCCAGGAACAGGGCGCCGGCGCGTACCTGTTCATCGCCGGGCTGCTGCTGTGGCGCGCGCGCCGGCACATCGTGGGGGCCTTCCGCGCGCTGATCGGCACGGGCCGGGCGGTTCGCGATACCTGGGACCCGTTCGCGCCGCGCTGGGCGCTCGCGGGCTTCGTCCTGGGCGTTGTCGCCATCCTCGCCTGGTGCCGCATGGCCGGGATGAGCGTGCTCGCGTCCGCGGTCTACTTCGCCTTCCTGCTCGGCTTCGCCATCACGTACCTCCGCGTGCGCTGCGAGACGGGCACGCCGAGCACCTGGCTGTTCCCCTACTACCAGGCGCGCAAGATGCCGGTGGCGCTGCTGGGGGCCGAGCGCTGGTTGCAGATCGGCGGCCCGTCCACCATGACCGTGTGGGCGATGCTCTACTTCCTGTCGCGCGGCTTCTTCTTCAGCTCGACCGCCTACGCGCTGGAGGGCTACAAGGCCGCGGAGGAGCTGCGGGCGCGGGCCCGCGACTACGCCGTCGCCGGGCTGGTCGCGGTAGTGCTGGGGCTGGTCATGGCGTGGTGGATGCACCTGGATACCTACTACGAGTTCGGGGGCAACGTGGTGGAGAGCGGCGGGGTCGCGGGCGGGCCACGCACCAGGCTGACGGTGCGGGAGTACGAGTCCACGGCCGCCGCCATCGTGCGCCCGACCGGCCCCGACACGCCGCGCAGCCTCGCGATGGGGGCGGGCGCGCTGATCACCGGGTTGCTGGTCCTGATCCGAACGCGCTACCTGCGCTTTCCGCTGCACCCGTTGGGCTACGCCATGGCCGCGGCCTACTCAAGCCAGATCTGGGGTGGATTCCTGGCGGTGTGGCTGATCAAGGGCGCGATTCTGCGCTTCGGGGGCGTGCGCACGTACAAGCGCCTCACGCCGGCCTTCATCGGGCTGGCGCTGGGGCACTTCTTCACCATGGGCATTGCGTGGGCCATCATCGGCGGCCGCTACGGGGTTGCCGCCGAGCGCGCCCGCGTGTGGTTCACGTAATGGCTACTTGCGGAAGCTCGCGTATCGTCCTGCGGGCCTCCCCCGCCGGCGCAGACGGCGCGCCGGCACCCCCTCCGTTCCGGAGGGGGAATGAAAATGCTTCTTCCTGGACCGAGCGGGTAGCACATGTACGCTTCCTTATGTGTTCTCCCCCTCTCCCCCTCTCCGCCCGCAGCTTGCTGCGTCCGGAGAGGGGCCGGGGGCTGAGGCAAGCCAGCTTGAGGAACATGCGCCCACTTCTGCAACTCAGCACGTAGCGGCCTCGCCGAGGTCCTTCACCCAGCGGTGCCAGGCGGCGATCGTGCGGAAGCCCAGCTTCTCGTAGAGCCTGATCGCGGGCACGCGGAAGGGCTGCGTGATCAGGATCGTCTGGGTGACGCCTCGGCGCGCCAGCCAGTTGAGGCACGCCGACACCACGCGCTCCCCCAGACCGTGGCCGCGGTGTTCATCGAGGACGGCGACATACTCGATAAGCCCGCCCCGCACGTGCTCGGGGTCTCGCGGGTCGGGGATGGCGAGAGCGCCGGAGATGCCGACGATGCGCCCACCGCGCTTCACCAGGTACCATCCGGTCGCGTCGAAGTCCGGGTGGCTCATGAAGTGCTCGCGAAACCACTCGGGGCCGGCGTCGCTGCCGAAGACCAGGTTCCGGCACTCGGCCCAGCCCTCGATGTCGGCCTCGCGCATCGTGGTCAGCTCGTAGCCCTCCGCCATCTCGACGGGCCGCTCGACCCATCCCTCGACCATCATCGTGATGTTGCGACGCTCGGGGTCCTCCAGGCGATAACCCAGCGCCCCGAACAGCGCGTTCGCGGCCTGCCATCGGCTGTCCACCACTGTGTCGGTGGCCACAGCGGGCCGTCCCATCTCTCGCAGGGCGCTCTCCCCCGCCTCGATGCACCGCGCCGCCAGCCCCCGGCGCCTGTACTCGGGCGCCGTCGCCACCCGCCACCAGCCGGTGTCCTCGCCCTCACGGCAGGCAATGGCGGCGGCCACCGGATGATCGTCGTGCACCGCCACGAAGCTGGCCTCCGCGCGGGTGGCGGGACCGGCGAGCGCGTCCGCCAACTCCTCGATCGTCTCGTGTGGCGGCATCGGCCAGCGCAGGTTGAGGGGACACAGCTCCCGGTGCTCCGCGAACGCCTCGTCGATCAGCGCCGCCACGTCTTCGGCCATTGCCGCGTCGAACTGCCTGAGCCGGGCCTCGGCCACCGGGCCGCACCTCCGAGATATCGTGCGCTGCCGACTGCGTGGGCGCGGTTCGTCGCGGGTGCGTCCTGCCCCTCCTGCGCGCCGCTGCGCGGCTTGGAGGTGCGCCCTCAGATCGCGCATAGCCCGAGAGCGCCGGCAGCGGCCCTTGCCTGGGGCCCTACTCGCCTGTGGTGAGTTCCCAGTCGAACGTCGATCCCGCCGCGACCGCCGCGTCGTAGACCCCGGGCGTGTCCTCGCCCAGCGGCACCGCAACCTGGTATGTCCGGTTGTGCTCGACCACCAGCTCGGTGATGACGGTCTCCCACTCGGGCTTGGTCTCGGCGACCGCGCGCAGCAGGATGCCGTGCCTGAACGGGTTGTAGTTGTAGAAGAGGTTGTCGTAGACGTGTCCGGTGCGGACGTCCGCGATGGAGAGCAGGGCACCCTCCTCATCGAGGTTCGCCCGGAAGATGTTGTCGTGGATCGTGATCGCCAGGTTGTTCATGTCCAGATGCACGGTGTTGGGGATGCCCTCGTAGGGGAAGCGCTCCTCGAGCCGGTAGCCGTTGCCCTCGAAGTACGAGTTGTTAATGGTCAGGCCGCGCGTATGGCGAACGTAGATGGCCGCCCGCGCACAGCTCTCCAGCCCGCAGCCCTCGACGCGCGAGCCGTGCACGCCGCTGAACAGGATGCCGATGCCGTCGCGCGAGAAGTAGCAGTCGCGGATGATGCAGTTGTTGAAGTGCCCGCCCGCGTAGATGCCGGCCTCGCCGCACCACCGGATGATGGAGTTCAGGAAGCGGCTCGACCAGCCCTCGGCGTAGACACCGTAGCGCGTCGCGCCCTCGATGTAGCATGAGTCCATCACGAAGTAGTTGTGCCACTTGATGTTGAGGGTGATGTCGCCCCCGCGCAGGCAGATGTTCTCGAGATGCCCATGCACCGCACCCTCCTCGTACACCGGGCCGCTCCAGTTGACGCAGTTCTCGGTCTCGACCTGCTGGTCGATGACGGACGCGTACGGCCCGGCGCCGATCAGCCGGATCTCTGGGTAGAGGAACGGGCGCTTCTCCAGAGTGGGTGGCGTGAAGTCGATAGCCTGGCGGATCGGGTAGGTCCCTGCCGGGACGTAGATCGGCTGCGCGGTCTCACGGGCCTCGTGCGCAGCCGCCTGGAAGGCGGGCTGCCAGTCCTCGGCCTCGCCGCCGCGGTCGATCACCACGTCGGCGAAGTCGGT
>JALGUI010000311.1:0-4563 GCA_029820915.1 Candidatus Zipacnadia bacterium
TGCTCTTCGGCGCGGCCTATGTCCTGCGACTCGGCGGTGATCGTCAGCGTCTCTTCCTGGCCGCGCAGCACGACGCGGCTTGCGTCCTCGCGCGCGACGATCAGCATCCGACGCAATGAGTCGGTGAGCTCGCGCCGGTCTACGGTAATGCGCCGGTCGCTGGCGTCGGGCAGAACCTTCTCGTAGTTCGGGAACTGCCCCTCGATCAGTCGTGAGCCGACCGTAACGTTGCCCACGACACAGGTCATCTGGGCGTCAGACAGGGCGAGGCGCACCGGCTCATCGGACTCGGCGTCGAGGATACGCAGGATCTCGTTGAGCGCGCGCGCGGAGATGATCGCGCTACGTGGCTCTTCAATCGGGATCTCAGTGGTCATCTTGCCCAGGGCCAGACGGTACGTATCGGTTGCCACGGTCTCAAGGCCGCCTGAACTGATGTTGAACAGCGCGCCAGTCAGGATCGGGCGGGTCTCGTCGCGCGAGGTCGCGAAGACGGTCTGCGACAGGATAGCGTACAGGTCGCGCTGACTGAGTTCGAACTCCACCGCCTGATCGAGTTCGGGTAGCATCTCGAAATCGGCCGCCGACATGCCTCGGATACGGAAGCTCGATCGCCCGGACGTGACGGTGAGCGTATGCTGCTCGTCGGCCTGCAGATGGATATCCTCATCGGCAAGCGAGCCGATGACCTCGGCCAACAGGCGGGCGGGAACCGTAACCGCCCCCTCGTCACTGACGGCTGCGTCGGTGACGGCCTCAAGGCTGACGAACTCGAGGTCGGTAGCGACGAGCCGAAGCCTGTCCGACACGCTCTCGAGGTAGATGTTATTCTGAACCGGCTGAGTGCTGCGCCCAGACACACCATGCGACACCGTCTGGACGCTGGCATGAAGCTCAGCCTGAGGGCAAGACAGGTTCAGCATCTCCGCGGCCTCCTTGCGTAATCCGCTGGACACGAGCAGTACGAGGTTAGAGTTAACCGCATATCACACGAGGCGTCAAGTGAATTCGTCGCCCCGCCTGCGGGCACCTCTCTGATTGATGATAGCAGCTCGCGCAGTTCGTTGGTGGTAGTCGCCGCAGCAATCAGGCAAGTTGTCAACGGCGCTAGTAGTACTGTCTTTGGTTTAATGTACATCACTACTCGTACTACTACGCCGGTTGATAGCGTGGACAGACGCGGCTCCACCGTGCGGATTCACACAGGCGCGGTGAAGAGAAGCTGAGGATGCAGTGGGAGAGAGAGTGGGCAACGCGGCTGCACTTGTAAGTGGAGCGCCTGAGAGACCCATGGCCAGTGTGCACGCTGCGGATATGTTGAGCGGCTCGACAAGTGGAAAGTGTGCAGGCCTCGGTCACATGGTCCAGGCGGTGATGAAGGTACGCTTGGGATGTCAGGCGAAGAACACGGGCATCTGTTAACATACTCCACATCGGGAGGGGTAAGCCAAGACTGTGCCCGGCCACTGCAGATAGATTCCTGAGCGGATTCACAAAGCGCATTGCATGACCTACTTGTGGCGATCGGGCGTGTACAGTACGCCCGCACAAGACACAAGAGCCGACCGGAAGGCCGGCTCGTGGCGTGTCAGGCGCACGCATGAGCTTACTCGAAGGCCGCGCGGAGATCGTTGATGAGCCACAGGACCTGCTCATCCTCCTCGATGAGATCCGCGACCTTGTTGTAGGAGTGCAGGACGGTCGAGTGATCGCGTCCGCTGAAGTACTGCCCGAGGCGCGCCAGCGAGTTGTCGGTCAGTTCGCGGGCGAGGTACATCGCCACCTGACGCGCCCAGGCGATGTCGGCGCTGCGCTTCTTCGAGACGATATCGTCCTCGGGCACATCCAACTCGGAGGAGACCAGCGCTACGATCTCCGGGAGCGAGATGCGCCGCTCGGTGGTTGAGGTGGAGTAATCGCTGATGATGTCCTCGACCAGCGAGCGCGTGATGGCCACCTTGTTGAGGGAGGCGTACGCGCATATCTTGACCAAGGCGCCCTCGAGTACGCGGATGTTGGACTCGATCTTGGCGGCGACGAACTCGAGGATGTCGCGCGTGACCGGCACGCCCTCGGCCTGCGCCTTCTTCTCGAGGATTGCCACGCGGGTCTCGACGTCCGGCACGCGCAGATCGGCGACGATCCCCATCTCGAGTCGCGAGCGGAGGCGCTCGTTCATGAGCTGCAGATGCCGGGGCGGGCAGTCGGAGGCGATGACCACCTGGCGGTTGGTCTCGTACAGCGTGTTGAAGGTGTGAAAGAACTCCTGCTCGGACGCGGGGCCCTCGATGGCGGCGATGAACTGGATGTCATCGACGAGCGCGACATCGAGCGAGCGGTAGCTGCGCCGGAAGCGGTCGATGGTGTTGTCGCGCATGCACGAGATCATGTGGTTGACGAAGCCCTCGGCGGAGATGTAGACGACCTTGCAGTCCGGCCGGCTGGCGAGGATCGAGTGGCCGATCGCCTGGAGAAGATGCGTCTTGCCCAGGCCGGAGGCGCTGTGGATGAACAGCGGGTTGTAGGCCTGCCCGGGGCTCTTGGCCACCTGAAGCGCGGCCGCATGAGCGAAGCGGTTGCAGTCGGCGACCACGAAGTTCTCGAAGGTGTACTTGGGGTTCAGTGGCGACGAGCGCAGCTCGCCCGTGGTGTCGGACACAAGCGGGACGTGCGCGACGGTCGGTCCCCGGGCCGTGCGGGTGGCGGGGGTGTGTGCGGCCGCGACGGCCGGTTCGGGCTGTGGAGGAAGCTGCGGCTCGGGCTCGGCCTCGGCGACCGCCGCCGCCTCGTCCTGGCCGTCGGGCATGACCTCAATGCCGAGTTCCACGGGCCGCTGCGCCACCTCGGCCACGCAGTCGGTCATCACGCTCGTGTGGTGCCGCTCCAACCAGTCCTTCGCGAACTCGTTGATGACTCCCAGCGTGATGCTGTTCTCAGAGAAGCCGAGGACGACCGCGTTGGTGAGGAAGCCGTCGTAGGTGGCCGGACTTACCTTCGTCGCGAGCAACGGGAGACTGGCACGCCAGACTTCTTCACCGGAGAGCTGTGTGTCGCTCGCCATCGCCGGCACACGTCCTTTGCTGTGAGGGTCTGCACGTCCGTGGGAGCCCGGCGGGCTCCCGTCGCGGAGAGGTCGTTCGTGGCGCCCGACACATCGGGAGCGGCTTCGGACGATGGCGCGACGCAAGCTGCGATGGGAACTTCGTGCAAAACATCGGCCGACGATGGCGGCTCGACAATTCCCGGTGGCCGTGTAGCTCCTCGGTATTGGCGGTTTTCCACCACGTTTTCCACACTTGTGGAAAACCGCCCTCGCCCTCCTCACGTGGCTGCAGTATAGCAGATTGCCGGTTCGAGTGCAAAGGGAATCTTGGGATTCTCGCTCCGGCCTCGTGAAGCCCTTTGAAGGCCCGCAAGTGCCTGTCTAACCCCGAGTGAGCGGGTGTAGATTGGTGCCCACTAGATGGCGGCGTTACAGGCTCGTTGTTGAAAACCTTCCCGTTCGTGGAGAGTTCTCTGGTGGCATTTGGTGCTTTATATTGACGAAACTGGTCGGTTTCATGGCGCACCTACGGGTCCCACGTGGGATCTCCCACGCCCGCAGCGGCGCGCCCGCGGGGAGCCGTCGCGCGTCGCCTCAAGCAGGAACCTGGCGCGACCGTCATGCGAGCCGCGATGAGTTGTGTCCATGGCGGGAGCCTGCCGGGCGTCAGCGTATGACCTGCAGCGCGCCGTCGGCGGCGATGGTGACGCCGGTGGCGCCGTCGCGCGCGAGGTTGCGGCCATCGGCGTCGAAGACCGCGGAGAAGTCGCCCACGACGATCAGCTCATCGCCCTGCGTTCGGTGGCGGATGCGGTCGGCCGCCGAAGCCGCCGACGGATGATGCGGTCGGCCGCCGAAGCCGCCGACGGATAGGCCGTGTCTCGCGAGGCGAGCACCGACACGAGCTTGCCGGTCAGGGCGTGGAAGTACATAACGACCGCGCCCGGGCTCGGCGTGCCGAACTGCCAGACGGTGGGATCGTTGCCGCGGCCGGCGTCCTGGCGGAGGTTGGCGATCTGGTTGGCCTCGACCGCGACCGCGGCCAGGATTCGGCCGGCCTCCGGCAGCGGCGTGACCTGCAGCGACGCCGCGTCCGCGGGGGCGATGCCGATGCGCACGAAGTTGTGGTAGCCCGCGTGACTGAAGGCGCAGATGCCCGCGTAGGCGCTCGACCAGATCGGGTCGAGGCCACCCCAGTCGGAGCCGCTGGGGCCGATGAGCACGCGCTCGGTCTGCATGGTGGGGCTGCCGAGGTGGGGGCTAAGGTGGTTGCGGGGCCCCGTGGTGACCTGGAAGGTGTCGTAGGGCGCGGCGGTCTGCTTGAGGAAGATGTGGGTGGGTCCCTTGCGGTCGTCGCAGAACGCCAGCCACCGGCCGTCGGAGGACCAGGCCGGGCTCCACTGGTCGTCGGCATGGTGGGTGAACTGCCGCTGGTAGGAGCCCATCTCGTCCATCAGGAAGATGTCGCGCTGCCACGCGTCGCCCTGATAGGCGATGTTCTCGCGCTGGGCATCCCAGAC
>JALGUI010000311.1:4570-6034 GCA_029820915.1 Candidatus Zipacnadia bacterium
GGTCTGGCTGGAGCCATCCTCGTCCATCGTGTAGATGTCGTCGGGGCCGGTGCGGTTGGTGGCGAAGAGGATGTCGGGCTGCTCGGGGTCGGGGGACCAGCAGGGGAACTGGTCGCGCGCGCTGTGGCTGGTCAGGTTGGTGGGCGATCGGCCGTCGTCGGCCATTGAGTAGATCTCCCAGTTGGCGTCGCGGTAGGACGCGAAGGCGAGGGCCGTACCATCGGGCGACCAGCACGGGTCCTTGTCGTCGGCGGTGTTCGCGGTCAGGGCCGCCGGGCTGGAGCCGTCCGCGTCGATGACGATGATCTCGCGGTCCTGGCTGGGCCACTCGCGGTCGAGCGCGATGCGGGTGCCGTCGCGCGACCATGCGGCCTCGGCCTCGTCGGCGCCGTTGTCCGTGACATGCGTCATGCCGGAGCCGTCGAGGTTGCATATCCACACGTCATCGTGGGCACCGCCATCGCGGTTGCCGGTGAAGACGATGCGGTCGAGCAGCGCCTGGGACGCGAGGTAGTTGACCTTCGCGCCGTACAGGGCGACGAGCGAGCAATAGCCCCACTCGTCGGGGATGTTCTGAGCGGTGAAGCCGGCGGTGCTGGCGGTGCGGATGACCAGCGGTCCGACCTCGACGGTCTCGGACCCGCCGACCGGGTCGCCCGGCACAGGCTGGAGGAGCCGGGCGCCCCCGCCGCACCCGGCCACGAGGGCCGCGGCCAGGGCGGCCAAGAGCAGTACGCTTTGGCTGCTGCGCATCGCTGTCCACCTCGTCCGCTGTGACTGGGATGCGGGACTACTGCACATCGACAGGCTGTCCATTCTCGTCGAGCACCACGCGGGTGGCGCCGGCGGGCGCAACGTTGCGGCCCGATGCATCGAGGACCGCGCTGAACTGCCCCTCGACGACCAGGCGATCGCCCTGAACGGAGTGGGCGACCAGGCCGAAAGTACATGACGACCGCGCCCGGACTCGGCGTGCCGAACTGCCAGACCGTGGGGGCCATGCCGCGGCCGCCGTCCTCGCGCAGGTTCAGGATCTCGTTGGCCTCGACGACGGCGGCGGCCACCCCCTGGCCGGCGTCGGCCAGCGGCGTGATCTGGAGGGAACTCGCGTCCGCCGCGGCCACGCCGATGCGCACGAAGTTGACGTAGCCCTCGTGGTTGAAGACGCAGAAGCCGGCGTAGGCGCTCGACCAGATCGGGTCCCTCGTGGTTGAAGACGCAGAAGCCGGCGTAGGCGCTCGACCAGATCGGGTCCAGGTTCCCCCAGTCCGAGCCCGCGGGCCCGATGAGCACGCGCTCGGTCTGCATGACGGGGCTGCCGAGATGCGGGTTCTGGTGGTCGCGGGCTCCCGTGGTGACCTGGAAGGTGTCATAGGGCGGATCGGTCTGCTTGAGGAAGATGTGCGTCGGGCCCTTGCGGTTGTCGTCGAAGGCCAGCCACTTGCCGTCGGAGGACCAGGCGGG
>JALGUI010000312.1 GCA_029820915.1 Candidatus Zipacnadia bacterium
TCGTCATCGAAGCACTCGAAGCCGAGGCAGAGATTCCCATCGTCGGCCAGCACACGGCACACAGTCTGCTGCCGAGCCGGCTCGCCGGTCTGGTGGTGCACGAAGCCGGCCAGCTTCGTCGCGCCGGCCCAGCACACTTCATCGAGGCTGCCGTCGATCGCGGGCCCATCCTCCAATACCGGGCAGACCGCCTGGGGCAGCAGGGCGATCTCCTCGTCGTGCTTAACGCTACGCGCCTCCCCCGCCAGCTCGAACCCGATGTCAAGGGTGATGGGCACCATCTCCGCCGTGGCCGGCACCTGCGCGCCGGGCGCCATCAGTGTCACGGTGGTCGCCGCATCGCCGACAAGCAGTGAGCGGGCCTGTGCGGGCGGCAGGCCCTCGCCGGTCAGGCTGACGCCGACGGGCAGCGGCGTGGGCAGGTTGTTGCGCAGCGTGACCGCGAAGCTCAGCGCACCGTCGGCCGCGGGCACCTGGCGCAGGCTCTGCACCTCCACCGGGGCCGCGACGTAGAGCGTCTCGAAGGCGTGCAGCTTCAGCGGTAGCTCCAGCCCTTGGACGGCGGCCGTCGCCTGCAGATCGAGGCCCCTCCCGGCGCCCAGGTCAGGCGGCAACTCGACGACGAAGCCGGCACTCGCCCTGTCGGCGTCTGTCGCCGTCACCGCCACCTCGCGGCCGTCGGCGACCGCGGTCAGGCTGAACTCCGCATTCGCGACGCCGCCCAGCCGGTGGCCGGCGAGCCCCAGCCCGGCGAGCCCCAGCGTGACCTCCGCCGGCACGCCGGCGACGACCCGCGAGGGCGCCTCCAGGCCCAGGCTCACACCGCCCACGAGTTGCGCCGCGAGTGACGCGTACTGCTCGTACCAGTGTCGGCGCTGCTGCAGGAAGCCGTCGTGCTGCCACGCCGAGAGGGGCCGCACGTGGTACGCCGTGAAGTCGATGGCCATCTCGGCGCCCGGCTCGACGTCCTGCGTCTTGGGGGCGGCGAACATGTGGAACTGGCTGCCCGTGTAGCCCATGTTCGGGAAGCCGGCCAGCATCACGCCCCCGCCGCCGGTCTCCGCGCCGTGCAGGTATTCCCAGCCGGTGTCGCCGGGGGGTTGCCGGTCCTTCGGCCGGCGCGTCGTCGTAGCATCGGGGAAGCTGTGCCACCCACCGCTGATGTTCCAGAACCAGTAGGCCGCCAGCTTCCGGTCGGTGTGGTTGCGCAGCGCGGTCTCCATGTGGACGCCCGGCACGCCGCGCTGTACGGTCGCGCGCACCCGCACATCCAGGGCGTCAACGTCCCGTCCGCTCTCACTGCCGAATAGCTTCAGCGTGAAGGCCACGGTCTTGCGATCGGGGTCGTCGGCAAGCAGCTCGACGTCAGCGAGCCGCCGCGCATGATACCAGCCATCCCCCTCGGCCAGCGCGTTCTTGGCGGTCCACAACTGCATGGTGGCCCGTCCCAGACGCAGCGACGCCCCCTGGCCGCTGGTCACGAACGCGAACTCCGCGCCGCCCGCGCGCAGCACAACGCCGTCCTCGCTCGCCTCGACCTCGAAGGGCAGGTCCGCCTCGGCGCGCAGCAGATCCGGCAGCTCCGCCGCCGTGACGCCGCCTGCCAGCAGGCGCTCTTCGGCGGTCATCGGCGTGGGCGTCTCGGCAAGGGTTTCGAGAGGCTCGAGCGCGCGCGTCAGGTCCGTGATGCGCCCGCGCGCCGCCTGGTCCTGAGGGACGCCCTCCCGCCGCGCCGCCTGCAGGCAGTCATCGGCCTGCGCCAGCGCGTCATCGAACACGCGCCGCGCCGCCGGCGCCGACTCCGAGGACGCGCCGGTCTCCTCGGCCAACTGCGCCCAGCCGCAGCGAGCAGCTCCGCGCCATGCTCGCGGCCTCGCCCAGGCAGTTGGCGAGGTAGGCGTCCTGTGTAACGTAGATGCGGCCGGAGTCGGCGGGCAGCTCGACCCGGAGCTTGCCGTCGCGGGCCATCAGGGACCGGCCGGAGTAGAGGTCGGCCACGCGCGGGTCATCCAGGTGCCACGGCAGCTCGACGCGCCGCGGCTCTGCCGCCGAGTTGCCTGCCACCAACGCTCGCTCGTAGGGGCGGTAGTGGACCGCCCCGTCGCTCGCCGGCGGCCCGGTCGGCATGCCCGTGTCGGTGCGATAGAGCTGCCGCAGGATATCCTGGCGCTCCTCCCCTGTGGCGGTCCACTGCTGGAAGCCGCACAGCTTGGCGCAGGCGTAGGCGAGGAAGGCGTGCGGCTTCTCGAGCTCGCGCGCGGGAAGATAGGTCAGTGGCGCGATGGAGCCGCCGGCGTCCGTGAACTCACGCCACTGCTCGTACGCCCGCAAGACCGCCGCCCAGTTGTGTGTCCGGCACAGCCTGGCGGGGTCGCGCCGCATCTCGTCCGTGGGCCAGCGGAACACGAAGGACTCCCACATCAGGGTGTCGCCGTGGCCGGAGTACTCGTGCCGCGGGCCGCCGGAGTTGAGCATTACGGCGAAGTCGGCGCCGTGGGCCTTGACCGCCTCGTAGACGTCCATCAGCGCCCGCTTGTACATCTCGGTGTTATCCTCGTCCGGGTACAGGTGCTCATGGATGCCCAGCTCGGGACCGTAGCACGTGGGATAGGGATGAACGTTGTCAACGAAGACGCCGTCGGCGCCGGTCGCCAGGACGTTCTCGACGCCGCGCACGTAGGCATCGGCGATCCCCGGCTGGTTGCAGCAGGACTGGTACAGGCCCGCGGGGTAGTTGGGGTCATCGAAGGGGCGGCGACGCTCGCCATCCTCCCGGATGAGCACCCAGGCGGGGTGATCGACCAGGTCGATCTCCCGCCAGAACGGCTGAGTCCTGAACCCGGGCGACTCGCGGCTGTCCACGACCTTGTAGAGGGACACGTAGGGCATGATGCGCAGGCCCCAGCGGTGCGCCTCCTCCGCGGTCTCCGGCGTGGCGGGCACATGACTGATGTAGGTCACGCCCGCGTCGGCCAGCTCCTGGAAGGTCATGCCTGAGGTATAGCAACTGTAGACCTGGCGGGTGAACGACCAGTCCGCCCCACCCGCCGAGCACGCAATCGCCAAGAGCAAGCACACCAGCGCTGTGTTGCGCACGGCCATCACTCCTCGGCTTCAGAATGCCCCGCCTGCGTTGGACGGCGCCTGCGGGCAGGAGATTACGTACTGACGGCAGGCCTGTTCCACAGCATATGCCATGCCAACGGCATGTGCAAGCGAGGGCGACGACAGCGGCCCTTCGGGCCGCGTCCAGGCAGGGCGCCCGGACTCCACGGCCAAGCCGTTTGCCTTTGCCGTGTGCCGCCAACGCCCTCGTTGGCGGGTCGCCCGAAGGGCGACGACAGCGGCCCTTCGGGCCGCGTCCAGGTGAGGCCGCTTCGCGGCCCCCGGGGAGTTCGCGGCGCGAACTCCAGAGCGCTGGCGGAGCGAGCGCGGGGCGCCCGGACTCCAGGCTATGCGCGGATGTCCGGCTCAGCCGCCGAGCTTCGCGCGCTCGACGTGGATGCGGTCGTCGATGATCCGCCGCAGGCCCTCAAGCTTGGCCTCGATCAGCTCGGGAGTCACCATGTACCCGTAGCCCTCGCCGTGCCAGCCCAGACGCGAGTCGGCCTCGCACAGCGGGATCGCCGCGCGCGCGCTCCCCACCTCGTCGCGGCACAACTCCTCCATGCGGTCGAGCAAGGTCAGGCGCTGAGCGGGGTCCACCGCCGCGTGGTAGGCATCGCGCGTCATGATGAACTCGGTGATGTTCGCTGAGCTGAGGAGCTGCACCAGGCAGTAGCGCGCGACACCGATCTCGCGCTCGAGGCGCTTGCGGTCGGCCCCCGCGGCCTCGTCGAGCGCGGGCCCCATGAGCTCGATGCCCGCCGCCCACTGCTCGGCCACGGCGCGGTAGCACTCGACGACCTTCTCGGCGCCGAAGGGGCTGACCCAGTCGAGACGGTCGCCCTCGATGACGGTGTCGAGCAGCCACGAGCGCGGGAACTTGCGGTCGATACGGTCGAAGGCCCACGGCAGCGCCGGTCCGCGCGACATCGGGCCATAGTACATGACCGGGATGGAGGTCGGGAAGTCGTCCTGGGCGGTGCAGAGCTGCTGCCAGCCGGCGACCATGTCGGCGGCCGCCTCAGGGCCGAAGTGGCGCGTGGCAACCGCCATCAGCGCGTCCTCGACCGACGGCTGTGGCCCCCAGGTCATCTCGCCCGCGACCTCGGTGGCGAGCGAGGGCATGTTGCCGAAGTTCCAGCAGGTCATCATGCCGGTGACGCCGGCCTCGACCAGCGTCTGCCACTTGCGCGCGATCTTGTGCAGCGTCGGCAGGTACGGGACGTTCGGGTTCTCGTGGGTGGTGCCAATCTGCAGCTTGGCGTACACAGGCATGGCACGCGAGCGCTGGAACTCGGCGACGCCGGTGAAGCGCGGCGACGGGCCAATGACCTTGATGGAGTACTCATCGTTCTGGTACTCGAAACCGCAGGCCTGTGTCATCTCGCCGCGCTCGTAGTCGCCCATCACGATGACATCGTCGGGGAGCTGCTCGAGGACTCCGCGCTGCGGGTCCTCCTCCCACATGCTCCAGCTCCAGTTCCACGCGATGACCTCGGCGTCGGGCCTGGCGGCCTTGACGCCGTCGCGGATGAGCGTGATGATCTCGCCCACCACCTCCTGCGGCGTGCGCTCGGCGCAGCGCGGGCAGATCTTGCCGTCAACGATCATCTCCTCAAGCTGCTCGGCGTTGCCCGGCATACGCGCATGGCACCAGCAGTGGCTGGGGTACTCGGACGCGGTGATGAGCAGCACGCCGGCCAGCTCGGGCACCTGCGTGAAGACGTACTCGCACGACTCGCGCAGGTAGCGCTTGACCTCGTCGGTGCTCGAGCACAGGTAGTTGACGGGCTTGAGGTGGCACAGCGGGCCCCGCACCTGCGGATGCCTGTCCCAGAACGGATCGTCCTCATCGAGACCCATGGGCTCGTTCATGTAAAGGTAGACCTTCAGCCCCAGGCGCTCGGCCCGCCGGCACAGCCGCCGCAGCTCGCCCAGGATGCGGTCGGAGTCCTCACCGAACTCCGGGAAGACCGAGCACTTCGCGAACTTGCGCAGCGCGCCGCGGAGCCAGATGCCGTTGAAGCCGTGCATCGCCAGGCGCAGCAGCAGGTTGTCATGGTAGAACTCGTCCGGGCCCGCGTCCTCCTCGACCCAGGCCGGATAGGTGCACTGGACGTCACGCCACTTCGTCTCGAAGGGCGCGCCGACGTAGCCCGTCAGCTCCTCGACGTAGAAGGGCGACAGTGGCGAGCGGTGGATGCGGTGCGCGAACAGCGGCGCGCGCGTCTCCTCGACCGCCGGGACGAAGGGCCCGCCGCGCTCGCGCATGTGCGCGATGAGGCGGAAGACGCCGTGCAGCACGCCCACCGGGCCGGCGCCGACGACCTCGATGCCGTCGGGCGAGACGGACAGCGCGTGGGCCTCGGGGTGGTCGCCGACCGACGGATCGATGCGCAGGGCGATGGCGCGCTGCGACGCGGCGGCGAGCGCCAAGCCGTAGGAGTGCGTGAGCACGCCCGCGAGCAGATCGGCGGCGGTCGCGACGG
>JALGUI010000313.1 GCA_029820915.1 Candidatus Zipacnadia bacterium
GGAAGCACTATGACACTGTGAGACCGCACAGCTCACTTGGGCATCGTTCGCCTGCCCCGGAGGCGCGCCAGCCCTGCGCTCCAGCCCTTCGGGCCCCCCGCCCGGGGCTGAATGAATGGCCGTTAGGGACCGAACTGCCACGGGGAGCGTCAATGGAGGCAGGCCAGCACCCGAGAGGTGACTCGCAGTGATGGTGAAGTACCGCTGTCCGCTGAGGTGGTCCGTGACGTCGAGTCGAGTCGCGATCGCTGTCGCTCTCTGTATGACTGCAGATGCGTTATGCCAGGCGGCACCGTACCCGCCCAGCCCGGTAATCGCGTCGTTAACGTGGCACTGGGAGACGCACCGAACCGCGGCGCCGGGCAGCGATCTGTGGCCCGTCACCTGGGGGCCGGATGACAACCTGTACCTGGCGTGGGGCGACGGTGGCGGGTTCGGGGGCACAAACTCCGACGCGCGTGTCAGCATGGGGTTTGCGCGGATCGAGGGCCCCCCGGAGCAGTTCACTGCGACGAACATCAACGGCGGCAAGGACTGTGAGAGCCCGGCTTCGTTTCCCGACAGGGGGAAGACCGGCAGTCTGCTGTCGGTCGGCGGCGTTCTCTATGCACGGCTCAACATGCAGAACGGCGAGTACCCGGATGTGGACCACAGCCTGATCTGGTCCGAGGACCTTGGCCGTACGTGGCATATGACGGACTGGGTCTGGCCCAAAGGCGAGGGCAACTTCAAACCGAGCAGCTTCTTGAACTTCGGCAGGGACTACAGCGGGGTGCCCGAGCATCTGGGTGGATACGTGTACGTTTACGGGTCCAGACAGGGCGACTCCGGGCGCGTGTACCTGGCTCGAGTCCCGAGGGACCGCATGGGTGAGAGAGATGCATACGAGTTCCTGAGCGGCCTCGACGAAGACTACCAGCCTCAGTGGTCCACCGACCCCGGAGATCTGTACCCGGTCTTCGAGGACCCGCGGGGGGCCGGCGCGTCCGTCAACTATGACCCGGCACTGAAACGCTATCTCCTCGCGTGTTACCACGGAGGGCCCGGCTGCCTGGGTGTTTTCGACGCCCCCAACCCGTGGGGACCTTGGACCACGGTCGCCTACTACGAAGACTGGGGCAACATGGGGAGTGAGGGCGAGGGCCTGACCTGTAACTTCCCCCAGAAGTGGATGAGTGAGGACGGTCTGACCTTGTGGTGCGTGTTCAGTGTCTACGGTGATGGGGCCAAGCGCGGGATCAGGGCACACGACTGCTTCAACCTGGTCAAAGCGACCCTGTCGCTGCACTCGACTGCGAACGCGGACTATACGGCTGGAGCGGCGCGTCCGGCGCAGCCACGCCAGTCAGCTTCCGGGACCCCGCGAACGCCCGTCATCTCGTTCACCAGACGCAGTCTGGAGACTCAAGGTGAGACCAACACCGGCTTCGTAGCCCTGGCGGACATCGACAGGGACGGCGTCGTGGACATAGTGTCCGGGCTGCAGTGGTTCTCCGGGGCCTCGTTGTCAAGGCATGCACTCTGCCCGCCCGATGCTACAAGTGCGATCGACATCGGGAAGACCGTGCCGTACGACCTTGACAATGACGGAGACCTGGACCTGATCGCCAACAGGAGACCACAAGAGCTCTTCTGGCTCGAGAACCCCGGCCCCCCGTACACGGTCACGTGGCAGAAACATCACATCACCAATTCGGTGAAATACCCGGAGTTGCTGGTGTTCGCGGATGTTGACGGCGATGGCCGGGACGAGATGGTGGGTTCCGACGACGGTCCGGGCTTCGGCCTGCGGGTGTATGAGCTACCGGACGATCCACGAGACCCCGAGGCGTGGTCGTGGGAGACAATCGACGCCTCGCCTCTGCATGGCCTCGGAATCGGTGACCTGAACGGCGACGGGCGACCGGACATCGTCAGCGACTTCGTATGGTTTGAGCATGGGGCGGGTGGAGACTGGCACAGGCACGCCCTGCCGTGTCCGGACACGACGCCGAAGAAACGGATGGCGATGCAGATCAAGGTCTGTGACGTGGACGGCGACGGAGACGAGGACATAATCATGACCAGAGCCCACGAGTACGGCGCCCTCTGGCTCGAATCATCCGGCGGGCGATTGCCGGAGTTCACCCCCCACGAGATCCTCCCGGGGGAGCTGCCCTCGCAACTCCACGGCGTGGCCTACGGAGACATCGATGGCGATGGGGACACCGATATCTTCGCCGGTAAGTGCAGGTACAGACACGGGGATGTCGGGGAAGACGACCCGCTTGATGTCTTCTGGCTGGAACTGCGCCGGGGAGCGGAGGGCGTCTCGTGGGTGAAGCACCAACTGGCGACGGACCTGAGCATGGGCTTCGGTCCCGTGATCGGAGACGTGGACCACGATGGAGATGCAGACTTGCTGATGCGCGGCCTCGGGCTGGGGGGAAGCTACGTGATAGGGGAGAGGCAGACGAATGTGACGATATTCCTGCAGGAGCGCCGCAGCAGGTGAACGCTTCGCAGCTCGCTTCCGCCCACCAGCCGGGGCAACGCCCCGCCACGCGCGCACTCCGGGCCCTGCGCCCCGCCCTCAACCGCGGCCATGGTCGGCAGCCCGGCCAGGCCCAGCAGCAGATTGCGAAGGAACTCCCGACGCTCGATGACATCAGCGGGGCAGTCGGGTCGGAGGTCACGTTCCGACACGGGTATTACCTCCAGCACGTCCTTCCTGCCACTGAGACATCGGCTCACTTCCATGCCAGCGCGAGCGCAGCTTCTGCCGGCGATGGCAGGCCCGCGAGGTGCACATGCTGCGGCTCATCGACCGGCCCTGAGCGCTAACGCCCCTGCAACTGCTCGATGGCGTCCAGCACCTCCACCCGCAGGTCGCTCATGGCACGCGCGCTCGCGTCGGGGGCGAACTCATACTCCCAGATGTAGCGCCAGTCGCGCGGGCCGTCGGCGAAGGCGTTGACCGGCGCCATCGTGCGCGCGCGCGCCAGCAGCTTCCTGCCGCGCTCAGCGGCCTCATCCTCGCGACCGGCGACCAGCCGTTCGAGCGTCCGCAGTGCGCGGTAGTCCTCGATGCCCTCGCGCCGCGCCTCCCAGCCCACGGTGGCGATGGGCCCGGCCTCCGACGGCATCATGTACCAGCCGTCGAAGTCCTGCGGCACATCCCAGCCACCGTCCTCGGTGCGCCGCAGGGCCTCCCCGGAGTAGTAGGCCCACTGGCCCACGCCCTTTACGCCCGCGGCCCACGCCCACACGCCGCACACGAAGCGGTCGAACTCCGGCCGCTGTCCGCGCTGCCGGCAGTCGTAGGCCCACAGCTCCTTGGCCTCGCGGCGCGCGCGCTCGATCAGCTCCGCGTCGATGGCCGAGAGGCCGGCGATCCACACATCGTACAGCTCACCGACCTGCTCGATGCCGTAGTCGCCGATGGCGGTGACCGTGCGCGCCTCGGGGATGTCGGCGTAGACGCGCTGGTAGGTCCGGCGCACCGCCTCGACGCGATCGGGCAGATTCGGCTCATCGTGCAGGTAGAACAGCAGCGGCGGCCAGCCGAGCGTCCCACCGAGGCGCATCAGCTCGCGCACGCTGCCGGGGTCGCGGAAGGCGCCCCAGTCGTAGAGCCCGCCACCACCGGAGATCAGCACCAGCGGCCGCTCGCGACCGGCCAGCCCGGCCGCCTGCATCTGCGCGATGCGCTCGGCCATGCCCAGCGCGTGGCGCGGGTCGCTCGCGCGGTAGCGCCAGTCGTGGTGCAGGTCGATGGCGTAACCGCCGTCGGTCTCGCGCTCGGGTACCACGTAGAGGCTGACCGAGTTCATGCCGTGGGCGGCCATGTCGCGGTAGTAGGCCGCCTGCAGCGGCGCGGT
>JALGUI010000314.1 GCA_029820915.1 Candidatus Zipacnadia bacterium
GCGAAGTCGGTGCGATCATCTTCCTCGCCGGACCTGAAGGCCTTCGCGAAGGCGCCGTACGCGCCGTCAAGCGTCTCCTCCATCGACTGGAAGGCCGTCCGCAGCAGGCGGTCGGGCTCCCGGCCCGCGTAGGCGTAGCAGCGCTCGACCTCGTGCAGCCGGGCCTCGAGCAGCGCGCTGCGCATGAGCAGATCGTTGTAGCGCGCCGCCATCTGGTATGCCTCGTCGCGCTCCTCGATGTGCCGCGAGAAGCGCGACGCTGGCCCCGACCCGATCTCGACGCCCACCGGCAGGTAGGTCCACACATCGGGCGTCAGCTCGCTCGCGGGCCCCAGGCGCTCGAAGCGGACGTCGTCGAACCAGACGCTGCCGACGCCGTACTCCAGGCGCAGCAGGAACTGCCAGCTCGTGGCCTCGGGCGTGCAGTAGAACAGCCCCGACCAGCGCACCCAGTCGCCCTCGGCCTCCTTGGTCAGGCCCATCGGGTAGGCGCGGCTGAGGATGCCACCGCCCTCACCGCCACGGTAGTTGATCAGGAAGCCCACGGCGCTGTCGGGCACCGCCGGGTCCTTGCGGATCGCCACCGAGATGCGGTAGACGACCTCCGGCTCGAAGTCCGTGGTACTGGTGTTGACGAAGGCCCGGTCGGAGGGGCTGACCGCGTCGATGCGCAGCGACGCCTCGCCGTCGGCCGCCACCTCGGCATCGAGGTTCATCGTCGAGCCGCTCTCCTCCGGCCACAGGCTCCAGCCCTCCAGGCCGCCCTCGAAGCCCGGGTTGTCGAGCACCTGGACCTCCTGGGCCCACGGCCCCGCCGTGGCGATCAGCGTGACAGCGAGTATCGTCATGACGCACCGTCCGGTCATCCCGATCACCTCTCCGCGTGACAGTCTCCCTGCCCCTTCGGCCCATGAAGGCACGGAACCTCCGGGCGGCGCGGAAGGTCAGGGCGACCTCGGCGGCGCAGTACGTGGCGGCGGAACCGCGAGGCTTCAGGAGGCTGCGCACAGTGCATTCATGGCACCGATGGTCGAAGGTCACCCTCTACCTGGCCGCGTCGATGATGCTGGCGGCCGCTCCGGGCCCGTGTCCGGCGCAGGGGACGGCGGCGCGGTGGATCTGGTACCCCGAATCCGCCACCTGGGACGCGAGGAAGCAGGACCGCTGGTTCCGCTGCGTCTTCGACCTGCCCGCCGCGCCCGAGCGGGCGGAACTGTGGCTGATGGTCGATGACGGACAGACGCTGTGGGTCAACGGCGAGGGCCCGCTGGAGGCGACCGAGCGCGATGGCTCCGCGCTGTTCTACCCGCTGACCGACCTCCTGCAGCCGGCGGGCAACCTGATCGCCGTACAGGCGTACAACGCCACCAGCGTCGCAGGGGTGCTTGCGCGACTGACCGTGCTTACGGCCGACGGCCGCGAGATCGTCGTGAACTCCGACGAGTCATGGCGCGTCTCGCGCGAGGGGCCCGATGGCTGGAACCTGCCGGGCTTCGACGACACCGGCTGGGAGCGGGCGCAGGCGGTGGGCACGGCCTTCGCGCTGCCGTGGGTCGAGTACGCGACCTTCTCGAACACGCACTTCGTGACCGACGAGGAACGCGGGGCCTGGGCGCAGGCGCGCGAGGCGCTCATGGCCCCGCCCGAGCAGTTCGCCGACGACCCGCCGATCGAGGTCGAGGCGACCTTCGTCAACGACTCCGCGGTCGCGGTCATCAACGGCGAGGCGCGGCCACTGGTCTGCTACCGCGGCATCGTGGACCTGTTCACCGAGCACGGCCGGCGGCAGGTCGCGAACTTCCGCGACGCCGGCGTGCACCTGTTCGTCCCCAACGTGCGCATCGACAAGCTGTGGACCGGCCCGGGCCAGTATGACTTCTCGGCGCTCGACGAGCAGGTCCGCATGTACGCGAAGATTGACCCCGAGGCGTACGTGATCATGATGGTGCGGCTGGTGCAGCCGGGCTGGTGGACGCAGGAGCACCCCGATGAACTGGTCGGCTACGGCGTCCCGGGCGAACTGGGGGGCGATGAGAGGTTCCGGGCGCGGCGCGGCTCGATGGCCTCCGAGGCGTGGCTGCGCGACACGGGCGAGGCGTGGCAGGCGCTCATCGACCACCTCGAGGCCCAGCCGTGGGGCCGGCGCGTGATGGGCTACATGCCGGCGTACGGCATCTCCGCCGAGTGGCACTACTTCGGGAGCTGGCGCAACCAGTACCCCGACACGGGCGCCGCGATGACCGCGCGCTTTCAGCGCTGGCTGCGCGACAAGTACGGCACCGTCGAGGCCCTGCGCGCGGCATGGCGGGACCCGAACCTGACCTTCGACACCGCGCAGGTCCCCGGCGTGGAGCCGCGCAAGTTCGCCGAGCACATCGCCTTCCGCGACCCGGCGACCGAGCGCCCCGCGATGGACTACTACCGCTGCCACCAGCAGGTGGTCGCGGAGGCCATCGAGCACTTCGGCCGCATCGTGAAGGACGAGACCGATGGCGCCAAGCTGTGCGGGGTCTACTACGGGTACTTCTTCGGGGTGGGCCCGCAGACCCAGGGCGGCCACCTCGAGCTGGACGCCCTCTTCGCGAGCCCCTACGTGGACTACTTCGTCGCCCCGTACTCCTACTCGCACCGGCTGATGGGCCAGGACGGGCGGCTGCGCAGCCTGGCGGGAGCGTTCCGGCTGGGCGGCAAGCCACACATTCTCGAGGGCGACATCCGCACCTACCTGCACCCGCGCGACGAGTACGGGCGCACCGAGAACGTGCAGCAGTCGCTGGCCGCCATCACCCGCGAGTTCACTACCGCGCTCATCGAGGGCACAGGCTTCTGGTGGGTGGACTTCGGCGGGGACCAGGGCGGCGGCTGGTTCGATGACCCGCAGATGATGGAGCGCGCGGCGACGCTGCAGCAGGTCGCCACGCGCGCGCTGGCCCAGCCGCACGAGCCGGTCGCGCAGATCGCGCTGGTGGCCGATCTCGATAGCTTCTACTCCGTGAGCGACGGCCACGGCATGACGATCGCGCTACGCCTGGTCGAGGACGTCGGGACCGAGATGTACCACCTCGGCGCGCCCTTCGATGCCATCCACTTCAGCCGGCTCGCCGACGCCGACCTGTCCCGCTACCGCATGCTCGTGTTCCTGAACCCGTTCATGCTCGACGCCGAGGAGGCGGCGCTCATCCAGCGCCTGCGCGAGGCCGGGCAGCATGCGATGGTCTTCCTGTGGGCGCCCGGGCTCATCACGCCCGATGGCCTCTCGGTCGAGCAGGCTGAGGCCGTCACGGGCTTCGACCTCGAACTGGTCGAGCGCTGGCTGCCGGCGGCCATCGAGGCGACCGCCGGCAGCGACCTGCTCGCGGGCCTGCCGCCGACCACGCTCCTGAGCCTGGATGTGCGCGAGAGCACGCCGATCGCGGGCTTCGCCGACCCCGAGAACTGGCACAACCCGCGCAACGAGGAGACGATGCAGCAGTGGTACCAGGCGTGGGAGGTCGAGGCGCTGGATGACGGCCTGCGCTGGACCTTCGACACCGGCTACAGTTACACCGACATCCACTGGACGGCGCCCGAGGAGTTCGACCCGGGCCAGGGCATCGGCTTCGACCTCGCGCTGACGGGCGACGCGCCGAACCTGCCGTTCTTCTTCGTCATCAAGGATGCCGACTGGAACGAGTTCCGCACGCCCGACGTGACGCTGGTCGCCGGTGAGAGCTACACGATGCACTACCCGCTCGATGCGTTCACCGCGGCGCCGTGGGCGCGTGAGAAGCCTGAGCGGCCCGCGCTGCCGCTGCGGGGCGCCAAGTTCGTGCTGCGCGCGACCGCCAATGTGGGCCGCTGCACGCTGCAGATGCGCA
>JALGUI010000315.1 GCA_029820915.1 Candidatus Zipacnadia bacterium
TCGAGGAAGCTCCACGCACCCGCACCCAGGCCCAGGTAGGGCTCGTTGCGCCAGTACGTCAGGTTGTGTCGGCACTCGCGGCCGGGGCGGGCGTAGTTCGAGATCTCGTAGCGCCGCAGGCCCGCGGCCCGGCACATCTCGTGCGTGAGCTCGCGCATGGCGAGGTGCTCGGCCTCGCCCACCGGCGCGATCTCCCCCGTCTCGACACGCTCGCGCAGCCGCGTCCCTTCCGCCAACTCCAACCCGTACGCGGACACATGATCGGGCTCGAGTGCCAGCGCGCGCCGCAAGGTCTCGCGCCAGCCCTCGACGGTCTGCCCGGGCAGGGCGTAGATCAGGTCCAGCGACAGGTTCGTGAAGCCGCAGGTGCGCGCGTCGCGCGCGGCGCGCTCGGTCTGCGCGGCGCTGTGCCCGCGGCCGAGCATCGCCAGCTCGCCGTCATCGAAGGACTGCGCGCCGAGGCTGAGGCGGTTGAAGCCCGCCTCGCGCAGCGCCGACAGTTTTCGCTCATCGACGGTCTCGGGGTTCGCCTCGATCGAGATCTCGATCTGCGGTGGACGATCGCCGGTGTCGTACGGAGGCGCGGGCCCCCCTGCCCGCCCACGGACTGCGCCGAGGAGCCCCGCCAGCTCATCCGCCTCGTAGATCGTCGGGGTGCCGCCGCCGAAGAAGATCGTGCCTACGGTCGAGCCGCCGCGCGTCTCCGCTCGGCGGTCGATCTCGAGGTGCAGCGCAGCCGGGCGCGCTGCTCGGGCGGCGCGGGGCGGGAGTTGAAGTCGCAGTAGTGACACTTGCGCGCGCAGAAGGGCAGGTGGACGTAGACGGACAGCGGCCCGCTCATGGCCGCCTCAGTCCTCGTCATCCAGGCGCAGGATCGACAGGAAGGCCTCCTGCGGCACCTCGACGTTGCCGACCTGCTTCATGCGCCGCTTGCCCTCTTTCTGCCGCTCGAGCAGCTTGCGCTTGCGCGTGACGTCGCCGCCGTAGCACTTCTCGGTGACGTTGCGGCGCAGGGGCGCGATGCGCGTGGAGGCGACGATGCGGCTGCCGATCGAGGCCTGGATGCGCACCTCGAAGAGCTGGCGCGGGATGGCCTTCTTGAGGCGCTTGGCGATGACGCGGCCCCGGCTCTCGGCGAAGTCGCGGTGGCAGATGATGGCGAGGGCATCGACGGGATCGCCGTTGATCATCATATCGACCTTCACCAGGTCCTCAGGCTGGTAGCCGGCGTGCTCGTAGTCGAGCGTGGCGTAGCCGCGCGTGGCGGACTTGAGGGCGTCGAAGTAGTCCACCACGATCTCGGCCAGCGGCAGCGTGTAGTGCAGCGCGATGCGGTCGCCCCACACGTACTCCTGCTTCTTGTAGGCGCCGCGCCGGTCATCGGAGACCTTCATGACCTGGCCCACGTACTTCTGCGGGCACATGATCACCGCGTCCACCACGGGCTCCTCGATGGCCTCGAGCACCTCCGGCTCCGGGAAGGCCGCCGGGTTATCGACCTCGATCACCTCGCCGTCGGTGAGCACGATGCGGTAGATCACGCTCGGCGCGGTGGCGATGAGATCGAGATCGTACTCCCGCTCCAAGCGCTCCTGCACGATCTCCATGTGCAGCAGGCCGAGGAAGCCGCAGCGGAAGCCGAAGCCCAGCGCGGCGGAGGTCTCGCGCTCGTAGCGCAGCGCCGCGTCGTTCAGCGACAGGCGGTCGAGGGCGTCCTTGAGGGCCTCGTAGTCGGCGTTGTCGGTCGGGTAGAGGCCGCAGAAGACCATCGGCTGCGCCTCGCGGTAGCCCGGCAGGGGCTCGTCGGCCGGGTGCTGGGCGCAGGTGATGGTGTCCCCCACGCGGCTGTCGCCGACGTCCTTGATGCCCGCGGTCAGGTAGCCGACGTCGCCCGCGCGCAGCTCGTCAACGTCCAGCATCGCGGGCGAGAACACGCCCGCGCGCGACACGTCGAAGCGTTTGCCCGAGGCCATCATCCTGATCTCGTCACCGGGGCGGACGCGGCCCTCGAAGACGCGGACGTAGGCGATCACGCCCTGGTGGACGTCGAACTCGGAGTCGAAGATCATCGCGCGCAGCGGCGCCTCGGCGTCCTCGTCGGGCGCCGGGATGCGCCGGACGATCGCCTCGAGCAGCTCGCGCACGCCCGCGCCGGTCTTGCCGGAGGTCCGTAGGGTCTCGTCCTCCGCAAAGCCGAAGGCGTCGTCCATCTCGCGCAGCGCCATGCCCGGCTCGATGTCGGGCAGGTCAATCTTGTTGACGACAGGGATGATCTCCAGGCCGGCATCGACCGCCAGGTAGACGTTCGCGACGGTCTGCGCCTCCACGCCCTGGGAGGCATCGACGAGCACGACCGCGCCCTCGCAGGCCTGGAGCGAGCGCGAGACCTCGTAGGAGAAGTCCACGTGGCCGGGGGTGTCGATGAGGTTGAGCTGGTAGGTCTGGCCGTCCTCGGCCTCGTACATGAGGCGGACGGCGGAGGACTTGATGGTGATGCCGCGCTCGCGCTCGAGGTCCATGGAGTCGAGCATCTGCTCGGTGGCCTCTTCGACGTTGCCGCACACTTCGAGGAGCCGGTCGGCGAGGGTGGACTTGCCGTGGTCGATATGCGCGACGATGCAGAAGTTCCGCACGTTCTGCTGCGGGACTCGCTGCGCCGTCGCGTTCTGGTCTGCACTCGATTCAGTCGCCATGCTGCTTCTATGCTACCCTTCCGCGTCAGGGCTACTCACGAGGAGTCCAGGCGCCTCGCCTGGACGCCGTCTGTCGTTGCCGTCCGGAGGGGCGGGACTACGCTCCCGCCCGGTCGTTTGCCGTTGCCGTCCGGAGGGGCGGGACTACGTTCCCGCCCGGCCGTTGTCGTTGCCGTCGTCGTGCGCCCGTCCATGGAGAGGCGGGACCCCGTTCCCGCCTGTGCCGTTGCCGTTGCCGTGGGTCGTTGCCGCTTGCCGTTGCCGTCCGGAGCGACGCATGTTCACATGTGTCGGCCGTGGGCCGTTGCCGTTGTGCCCCCGGCGCCCTATGTCCTGCGAAGCAGGTACCGGGGGGCGGCCCGCAGGGCCGCTGCCGTTGCCGTTCGCCGTCGTCGTTCATGGAGAGGCCGGACCCCGCTCCGGACGGCACTGGCCGGCGACGCCGGCACAGGCGGGAACGGGGTCCCGCCTCTCCATGACGACAGAGGCAACGGCCGACCGGACGGCCGACGGCAACGCCAGGCGGGGCACGGGTCCCCGCCCTACAACGACGGCAACGACCACGCCACAGGCGGGAACGGGGTCCCGCCTCTCCATGACGACAACGGCAACGGCTACCGGCAACGACCGGGCGGGAGCGTAGTCCCGCCCCTCCGGACGGCTGGGCAACGACACCGGCACAGGCGAGAACGGGGTCCCGCCTCTCCATGACGACAACGGCAACGACCACGGCACAGGCGGGAACGGGGTCCCGCCTCTCCATGACGGCAACGGCGAACGACTCGACGCATGTGAACATGCGTCGCTCCGGACGACCACGGCGGACGACCGGGCGGACACGTAGGTCCGCCCCTCCACAACGACAATCCGAACAGCACAGGCGGGAACGGGGTCCCGCCTCTCCATGACGGCAACGGCACCGGCCGTTCGCCTACCGCCGCCCGAAGCGCCTGGCCATCAGGGCCCAGGCTGACTGCACCTCGCGCAGGCGCAGGGCGCGGGCGATGGCGACGAAGGCCAGGGCGCTCAGCGCCATCGGCCCGAAGACCACCAGCAGACGCTCGACGAAGCCGGCCGTGCCGCCGCCGGGCAGGAGCGCGTGCAGGCCGAGCAGGCTCCCCCACGCCACCAGCGTGAGGACCGCGGTCGCCGGGATCATGCGCAGAATCGAGCCCGCGATCTCGCGGCCGCCCAGCCCGCCCACCCGCACCTGCAGCATCACCAGCAGTAGCGTGGCGTTGATGATGCCGGCGATGGACGTGGCCATCGCCAGGCCCGCGACGCGGTAGGATCCCGCAAGATACAGCGCCGAGGCCACGCAGGCGGCGACCGAGATGGCGCCGATCCACACCGGCGTCATCGTGTCGTGTCGGGCGTAGAAGGCGCGGGCGGCGATGTAGACGATCGCCAGGGGCACGATCCCGGCACTGAACCAGAGGAGGGTGACCGTCACCGCCTGCACGCCCTCGGGTGAGAAGCTCGGCCACAGCAGGCGCACCGAGGGCCTCGCCAGCACCATCATAAGCGCCGTGGCCGGCAGGGTCAAGAAGACCGCGTTGCGCATCCCGAAGGAGAAGTCCCTCTGGAACTGCCGGGAGGCCCCCCGTGCGTAGTGCTCGGCCAGCGCCGGGAACAGCGCGATGGCGATGCCGGCGCCGATGACGCGCGCGGGCAGCTTCCACAGGTGGTTCGCGTAGTTGAGGGTCGAGACCCCGCCCTCGCCATCCACGGCGTTGGCGAGGACCTTGGTGATCGCGAAGTTGATCTCGGCGATGGC